>NZ_JBFUKF010000355.1:0-9259 GCF_056400985.1 Mucilaginibacter sp. P4_G9
GAGCGGGGAGCGGGATTCTTAGGCCAGGATTTCGATAAGTTAAATTCGATGCCACTTTATTAACTCAAAACCTAATGCTCTAAAATATCAGCTCTTTCACCTCGCCACACGCAACCCGAACCCCGATCCACACAACCCGAACCCCGCAACCCAAAAACTCTTCCACAATATTTTCGCATTTAAAAAGTTATTATATGTAACTAAAGCATTAATTGCTATGAAATCAATGCATATACATCGTTTTTGGTTTGATATTTTAAAAAGATCAAAGCTGGATTTTGTGATAAACTGGTTTAATCGTTAAGCGGTCTCCCCCCTACCCGTTGCAGATTTTATATTAGTTTTCATTAACTTTTTTTATTAATTAAAGTTCCTGTGCTTTATGCTGTTTGGGTATTGCCCTTATTGGCAGATGTTTTTGCTGTTGGTGGTACTAAACCCCCAGGGGTAAAACACATAAACCTGCCACAGCAAGATAGTGTGGCCACATCTAACATTACCATTCGCTAAACCGTTTCCACTTATCCCACTTCAAATTTTTGACTTATCTCGGGCGGCCTCGTTCGCCAACTGGTCGGATCATACGCACATGCCCTTTCGTGCAACTTACCAAAGCTTTTAAATTTACAACCCAAAAACGGGAAAGCATTGACCGGTTAGGGGTCTTTAATATATTTGTAATGAAAGAATACTTTATCTCGTAAAAAAATATCGATAATGGCCCTTAAAAACGACCTTACCAAACTCGACAAAAAAGCGCTTATTGAAATAATAGCCGATTTGTATAAAAAAAACAAAACGGTGAAGGAGTATCTTGACTTTTATTTTAAGCCAGATGAAAATGGGTTATTTGAAAAATACAAGGTTAAAGTTTACGAGTCTTTTTATCCAAAGCGCGGCTTCGGCTACAGCCTTAAGCAAGGGAAGCAATGCATCAGTGAATTTAAAAAATTAGGACCTTCACCCGAATTGCTGGCATCTCTTATGCTGTTTTATGTGGAAACAGGTGTACAATTTACAAATGATTTTGGCGATATAAATGAGCCTTTTTACAACAGCCTTGAAAGCACATATGCCAATGCACTAAAACTTATCCAAAAAGAAGACTTATTGAGTCAATTTGAACAACTGGCCTCACAGTTACTTGTTGATAGCGAAAACATCGGCTGGGGTTTTCACGATGCACTTTCCGATACGTTTTACAATTTTTATTAAGAAGCTGTTTAAAAATAAAAAACTGGTCGTAATACGAGTACCGACCAGCCAAGTTGAAAAAAACAGTAATGACATGTATGGATACCACAATCACCTTGTGATCGTCATTGCGGAGGTACCCACCAGGATAATCCTGGTGGGTACTCGTGACGGTCTGTTTTTATTTTTAGACAGCCTCTTATGGAACAAGAATTATTTTCCCAACCGTATTTTTGGTCTGGATAATATCGTGGGCTTTTGCCATAGCCGCTAATGGTAGCACTTGCGACACATGCGTTTTGATTTCACCTGAAGACAATAAGCGGGCAATATTTTCAAGATCTTGCAGATAGCTTTCATTAGGTGTCACATATACTCTCTCAACTGTTACATCTCTTTCTGCCTTTGCCTTATCAACGAACTCCTGATCTGGATATACTACTATACTGGATAACTTACCTCCGTTCCTGACTGATTTTAATGACCGGCCCAGATGGGTGTCTTCAGTGCTACTTACTTCTCCCTCTACCCAAACCGCATCATGCACAATATCAGCATCATCAATAATCTCGTCAACTGCCTGCGTTTTATAATCGATGAATTCGTCGGCTCCCAGGCCCAAAACAAAATCTCTGTTGGCGCCCGATGCAACACCGATCACATATGCGCCGAAATGTTTGGCCAATTGTACCGCGTAATGCCCAACCCCACCAGATGCACCATGGATAATAACCTTATCTCCTTTTTTTATTTTCGCAAAATTCACTAACGATACCCAGGCTGTTAAAGCTGCCATTGTTGCTCCGGCAGCTTCCTCAAAACTTACGTTGGCTGGTTTCAATACCATTTCGTCTTCCGGTGCCGCAACGAATTCTGCATAGGCATTTGCCTGGCCAATGAACTTAAAGTTGCCAAAAACTTCATCTCCGGTCTTGAATTTTGTCACCGCTTTTCCTGCTTCGGTCACAACACCGGCAACGTCCCATCCAAGAATGATATTTTCTTCATCACCTTTTCGGGCATAGATCATATCCAATGCTGCCTGGTTTCTGCGGACAAATGCATCTACAGGATTAATGCTTATCGCTTTTACACCAACCAAAACCTCATTATCTTTAATTGAGGGTACAGGAACCTCTGCAAGTACCAGGTTTTCTGACCCTCCAACTTCTTTTAATACTATAGCTTTCATGATTATATTTTTTACCAAAGTTAGAATCATGAAAGCGTTCTTGTTTTGTTTAAAATGTCAATTTCACTTTGCTGGGAGTGTCACAAGATCATTCCCTTTGGTAACATAWTAAGATGATAGCCGATCAGCCTCATAAAGGATCGAATATGATTTACGGATATAGTTATTGACATTTAGAGCAATATAAAATTGACAAGCCTAACAAAACTAAAAAATGAGGCATAGCCTACCTTTACCTCATAAATAAGTTGAAATATGTCAGATCAATTTATCCTGCGGCTTACAATGTCCGCCACTGTTAATCCCAATGATTGGGAAAAACTTGAACAATTTATGGCAGAAGCGAAAATCGCTGTGCCAAATGAAGGAGCCGGCGTCTTAATCCATGAATGTCATTATGATCCGGAGTCTTTCAATATCCTCTTTCTGGAATCTTATGCCAACGAGAATGAATTAATAAAACACGCGGAGGCTTTTACACCGGTAATGAATAAATACAAGGTGGATTGGAAAATAAAAAGATTAGACTTACTTGGAAATTATTCTCCGGAGATTTTCGCGCTAATGAAAGGAATGGCCAAGGGTGCGGAAGTTAACCTATATAACCACGTATTTAAAAACAAATAAATAGTGTTTTTAGCATTTGCAGGTCGGTAGCAAGCAAAGCGGTAGGAGCGCCGCTATGATAACTTCTTTTAACCAGGGGAATATCATAGCGATAGCTTTGCTTTTAGTGCCTTCGTGCTAATAAGAGCAGTTTATGCCAATTCTATACAAGCTTACCTACGGTTTCAGATGGCGAATACCCAAAATGTTTCTTGAAGGCGAAGGAAAAATGCGAAAGGTTTTCGAATCCGGTTTCTAAGTACACCTCTCCCGCTTTCTTGTCTTTTTTAGCAAGCTGAAAATGGGCTAATTCCAAACGCTTCTTTATTAGCCAACGTTGGGGGGTGATCTTGAAAGCCTTCTTAAAGTCGCGGATAAAGGTTGAAAGGCTACGACCTGTGAGATAGGCAAATTTATCAAGAGGCATGTTGAATTTGTAGTGCCTTTCCATGAAATCAACCAGGTTTATCTTTCCGGGTTCAGAGAAATCGGCCAGCACACTGTCAATATCTGGCTCAACAAATCTAAGGATATGAATCGCCTCTTCCAACTTGAGTTTTGCTACGCTTTCGGGAAGTTTGTGCTCAAGATCAAGATATGGCATTACCGAAGAAAAAAAACTTTCCAGTAGTGGCTGTTTGTTCAATATCCTAACCGCATTATCGGGTGGAGCTGTCAATTTTGGTTTTTCATTTGCATAAAATGATTTCAGCCTATCGGGCGTAAGGCCAAATACGACAGCCTGGTAAGGCCTGCCATCTTTTGGCTGTTTGATTACAGTTGAAATCTGGTTTCTTGGAAAAAGCAACATGCTCCCGGCACCGAATGTATAAGTCCGCTCTGCCTGTATTACTTTCATTTCCCCGGAAATGATCAAAACGAAGGAGTGGAATTCAAAACTAAGATCATCTTTAAAAATGCCTTCCTCTGTAACCGTCCACACAAGGTCTGTAAATCTGCTGAAGTTTTGTTTCGCCATTAGTGTTGATAATTGATGTGCCTTACAAAATGTGTTTAAGTTAGTAAATTGCCTGTTAATAGTTTTATACTCATTGATAAACGAATGCTATCAACAACGAGATATCCTGGATTATTAATGTTTATTAAGAACAAAGTTATGTTATAGCAAGGCTGTAAGCTTTGTTGAGAATGTCAATTTTACTTTGTTTAGATTGTCAATTGACACGTCTGTTCCCTTTTTTAATAAGGGGTTCAAGGTCGTCGGGCTGAGTGGTAAAATTTCGCGAAATTCTGAAGGGGGAATGACGTTGCTAAGAGGGCTGTCATGCTGAGCCTGTCGAAGCATAGCGGGCAAAGGCCTATACGCACGAGTCTTCGACAGGCTCAGACTGACAGGCCTTTACACCTTGAAAATCGAATGCGTCATAGGTAGTGGTAAAATTTCGCGAAACTCTGAAGGGGRMATGAYGTTGCTAAAAGGGCTGTCATGCTGAGCCTGTCGAAGCATAGCGGGCAAAGGCCTMTMCGCRCGAGTCTTCGACAGGCTCAGACTGACAGCCCTTTAGACCTTGAAAGTCGAATACGTCATGGGGAGTGTTAAAATCCGCGAACTCTGAAGGGGGAATGACGTTTTAAAAGGTTTGTCATCCTGAACGCAGTGAAGGATCTATTCGCAGACTGTACAGGGCGAAGAAGCATGGCGAATAATAGATGCTTCAAACGTTCAGCATGACAAAAGGCTTTTTTTTGGCAAACACTTCGTACCTCACAATGACGGTCTATTTATTTATTTTAAAACAACTTCTCAAAATCAGAATTTGCAGAATGAGCCCGGAAAAGATTTTTATAATTCTTACAATTCTGTAAATTACGAAAATTCTGATTCAGACAAACTCACTAACATTATATGCACATAGCTATTGTAGGAAATATAGGCGCGGGTAAAACCACTTTAACTGAAATGCTGGCCCATAATTATGGATGGGATCCGCTGTTTGAAGCCGTATACAATAACCCTTATTTAGAGGATTTTTACAGCGATATGAAACGCTGGAGCTTTAACCTGCAAATCTATTTCCTTAACAGCCGTTACCGCCAGATCATCGATATTCAAAAAAGCGGCCGTAATATTGCACGATATGGGCCTCATGACCACCCGCGATTACGAAAATTATGAATCTATATTTAATAATATAACCGAGTTTATTAAACCGCCCGATCTGCTGGTATACCTGAAAGCATCGGTGCCAACCCTGGTAAGCAACATCCAACGCCGCGGCAGGGAATATGAAATTGGGATTCGTTTAGATTATTTATCCAAACTGAACGAGAAGTACGATAAATGGATTAAAAACTATAAGCTGGGTAAATTGCTTATACTTGATAAGGATAACCTTGATTTTGCTAATAAAACCGAAGATATGGCTACCATAGTTCAACTAATTGAGCGTGAAATTAATGGGCTTTTTTAATTGGGGTTAGGGTTGCCTGTTTCGTGTATAGCAGATAATATAATATTGAAGTGTGAGTTAATTTATTTTTAATTTTGATCTTCCAATTAGATAACTAAAAAGGCCCGCAACCCGCGACATAAAAATGAAGATATTAGGTATTATACCCTCCCGTTATGCATCTTCCCGTTTTCCGGGTAAGCCATTGGTTGATATTGCCGGTAAAAGCATGATTCAGCGGGTTTATGAACAGGTTAAATGTTGTACTAACATAGCCGAAGCTATTGTAGCTACCGATGACGACCGCATTTTTAATCATGTGCATGCTTTTGGCGGTGTAGCCGTAATGACGGCCGAATACCACGAGAGCGGAACCGACCRCTGCGCCGAGGTAGCCCGGTTGCATCCCGAATACGATGTAATTATCAACATCCAGGGCGATGAACCTTATATCAACCCGGAACAGATCAACACACTGGCATCCTGTTTTATGGATGCCGATACGCAAATAGCTACACTGATAAAAAAAATAACTTCTACAGAAGAGCTTTTTAATTACAACTCGCCCAAAGTGGTGATCAACAAATTATCAGAAGCAATTTATTTTTCCCGTGCCACACTGCCGCATATCCGCGCCCAGCAACCGGATAACTGGCTTAAATTTCATACTTATTTTAAGCATGTAGGCATTTACGGCTACCGTGCTGATGTATTGCAGCAGATTACCAAACTCCCCATATCCGACCTCGAAAAAGCCGAAAGCCTTGAACAGCTGCGCTGGATTGAGAACGGCTATCGCATTAAAGTTGCCGAAACCGAACTGGAAACTCATTCGGTTGATGTGCCTGCTGATTTGGAGAAACTGGGTTGTTTCAAATAACACTATCGCAGGCCTGTAGCTGCGGTTGGTATTGTTTTTAATAAACTATTGTCATCCTGAACGGAGTGAAGGATCTATTCTACGCCACGCCTCTTCGCCCTCTACAGTCTGCGAATAGATCCTTCACTCCACTCAGGATGACAAACCTTTTAAAACGTCATTTTCTATCTATTCTCCAACACAGCAAACTTACTCCCATAATCATTTAACTGATCCAGGAATTGTTTATGCAGCACTGTTTCGTTATAGGCTTTTGTGGTATCTACCAGCCCATTTAAAACATATAGCTGAAACTGTACTTCGCCAACATTCAAAGCTTCGGGTTTATTTTGTAACAGGGTATAGTTATAAGCCAGCTGATCGGTAAGATAATTATCCACACCTTTTACATAGCGGTTTGCCAGTTCTTTATCATCAAGCTTATAGGCCAATTGGGCCAATAGCAGTTTGCGGTGGGCGGTATCAATATTGGGGTTTATGTCGGGCATCTCCTGGTCAAATTTATGCAGGGTATTCAGGGCCAGGTCATTCCTTCCATCCTTAATCAGTCCCTGGGCAAGGTCGTGAAAGGTGCTTTCCATGAATGGATAAAACTCCGTTTTGCTCACATCATCCAAATACCTGGCATGCTTAAAATTGCCGAATTTAAACTTGTTCATCACGTTATTATACATCACCAGGCTGYTTACCTTGCCCAGTTGATCATGAATGGCGGTATCGGCTTTAAAAGAGATAAGGCGGTAGGCGAAACCTTCTTTATACAGATAAGGCTGTAGTCCCATCATATACTCCGGGCTTACGCCTATGGTAAAACAAATGGGCCTTTCCCAGTTGTTGTGTGCCAGTAAATCTATTATGGCCAGTTTATCCTTAAATAAATAATTGCCTGCAGGGTATGTCCATTCTATACTGTTGGTTAGCTTGTCTTTTTGTTGGGCCGTCACCACACCATTTTTTACCAACTGCCCGGGATTAACGCTTAATTTAAAGTTTTTGGTAGGCAGGTAGTTCATGGTTTCGCCGCTTTGGTATTGTACTTTGGTACGGTCGTCATCAGATGTTATAAAATCAAATACATCCTTTAAATCAACAAAGCCGGGTATTTTGGCATCGCTATAAGCTATTACATCGCGTATGCCCTGCTTGTATTTGTCAAAAGGCATGGTAATAGGCAAAGGGGCCGACTGGTTCATGGGCCGCTGCATCTGGTGTATATACCAATCGCCGCTAAACAGGCTGGTGCAAACTATCCTTACATCGGGCCGTACACCTTCTACTTCCTGGTCGTACCATAACGAGTATGTATCATTATCGCCGTTGGTAAACAATATGGCGTTTTTAGGACATGATATCAGGAAGTTGTAAGCCATATCGTGCGGCGTCATTTTCGTCGATCGGTCATGGCCTCCCCATTCCTGCCTGGCCATTAAAATAGGCGCTACCAGCAAGCAAACTACAACCGAAGCCAGTGCCGCGCCGCGCTGGCTTACCTTCTGCTTAATAAAATCGTTTATCGCCAGCACTCCTAAACCTATCCAAATAGCAAAGGCATAGAAAGAGCCAACGTATGAATAATCGCGTTCGCGCGGTTGTATGTTGGCCTGGTTTACATACAATACAATGGCCAGGCCTGTAAAAAACCAAAGCAGACCTATCACCATGGCATCAGCTTTTTTGCGTTTAATTTGATAAGCCATTCCCAATAAACCAATAACAAGCGGCAATGCATATAATGGTGTATAGGTATCGGAACCGGTTACAGATTTGGGCAAATGTTTACCGCTATCAAACAAACCCGAGGTCCAGTTGCCATTAATCGCCATGGTGCTGGTTTGCCCGTCGGCATCGTTATATCTGCCAACAAAGTTCCATAAAAAGTAGCGCCAGTACATTTGGTACATTTGCCAGCTTAGCATCCAGTTCATATTGTCGGCAAAAGTGGGGCTTTGCCCATCGGCTAACTGTAGCCATTGCTTGTAAAACTGTACATTCTGAGCATATTGCGGGTCGCCTTCGGTACTGTGCATGCGGGGGATGATGGTATTATGATCATAGGTTGTAACCACCTTTTTTCCGGATATCTCATAGCTGTCTTTACCCTTGCGATACAGGTTTTTACCATCCTGCTGATCAATAACTTTGGCATCATAGTACGGGCCGTAAAGCAGCGGGGTTTCTCCGTACTGGATGCGGTTAAGATAATCGTTAAGGGTAAAAGCATTATCGGGATGCGAGTTATTCAGATCGGTATTGGCAGTGGCCCGGATAGGGATATAAACAAAAGAGCCGTAGCCGAAATAGATGAACGTTAAACATACCAATGCCAGGTTCAAAGCCGGTTTTTTATGCCGGATGCTGTACAAAATACCCGCAGCTAACAAAGTAATAATAAGGAGCACAAAACAAACAACCCCGCTGCCAAAGCCTAAGCCCAGGGTATTCACAAAAAACAGGTCGAACCGGGCCGCTATTTTAATGGTGTATTCCCTAATGCCGTATTGCACCAAAGCCAGTATTACAATGCTGAGTATAAATACCACTATACCGCTTTTTACCGAAGGCTTTTTATACCTGCGTAAATAATAAACCATGGTAATAGCCGGAATGGTTAACAGGTTTAATAAATGTATCCCTATGGATAAACCCATGATGTAGGCAATCAATACTATCCATTTATCGGCGCCGGGTTCGTCTGCATGGGCATCCCATTTTAAAATGGCCCAGAATACCACGGCGGTACATAATGATGAAAGGGCAAACACTATAGTTTCAACAGCCGAAAACCAGAAGGTATCGGTATAGGCAAATGCTAATGCACCAACCAGGCCGGCCCCCATTATCGCAATCAGCTGCGATTGTGCAGGCGTTTCACCTTTTGCAATCATTAGCTTTTTTGCCAGTGCGGTAATTGTCCAGAACAAAAACATTACCGTGGCAGCGCTTGCAAAGGCCGAACCAAGGTTGGTAAAATAAGGT
>NZ_JBFUKF010000356.1:0-5079 GCF_056400985.1 Mucilaginibacter sp. P4_G9
GTTATGGATATTGCCCTGCCGCTGGTTGGTGCAATGGCTTTTTGGCTGGGTATTTTAAATGTTGGCGAAAAGGCCGGGGCAATTAATTTTCTTTCGCGCATTGTAGGTCCGTTTTTTAGCCGTTTATTTCCCGAAGTTCCTGAGAAACACCCTGCGGTAGGGCAAATGCTGATGAATTTTTCGGCCAACCTGCTGGGGCTCGATAATGCGGCTACCCCGCTTGGATTAAAAGCGATGGGAAGCTTGCAGGAGCTAAACAAAGATAAAGATGCCGCATCTAATGCCCAGATCATGTTCCTGGTGCTGCACACTTCGGGCCTACAGATGTTGCCGGTTACCATAATAGCCCAACGGGCAATTCTGAATGCTAAAGACCCTGCCGATATATTTTTGCCCTGTGTTATAGCAACCTATGTGGCAACGGTAGTTGGCTTATTGGTAGTAGCCGTAAAGCAAAAAATAAACCTGTTTGATAGGGTAATTATAACCTGGCTTGGTGGGGTAACCGCGTTTATAACGCTGGTTGTATGGTATTTTACTACGCACCTATCTAAAGAGGAGATCAGTACTGTATCAAAAGTGGTGAGTAATTTTCTCCTGTTTGCTATTCCTGTCATTTTTATTGTGGGTGGATTGATCAAAAAGATCAATGTATTTGATGTTTTTGTTGAAGGTGCCAAAAGCGGATTTGAAACTTCAGTAAAAATTATCCCCTACCTGGTTGCCATGCTGGTAGGCATTAGCGTATTCCGCAGCTGCGGCGCTTTGGATGATATGAACGAAGGCTTACGCTGGGTTTGTACCAAAGCAAGTTTAGATACACGTTTTGTAGACGCCATGCCTGTGGCCTACATGAAACCCCTTAGCGGATCGGGTTCAAAGGCCATGATGATAGATGTAATGAAAACCTTTGGCCCAGATAGTTTTGCCGGACGTTTGGGAAGCATATTCAATGGCTCGGCCGATACTACCTTTTATATTGTTGCGCTATATTTTGGCACAGTAGGTATCAAAAAATCAAGGTATGCTATCCCTGCCGGTTTAATTGCTGATGCGGCCGGAATTGTAACTGCAATCTTCCTGGCTTATTTGTTTTTTGGATAATTTTTATCCCGGTTATCTTCAAAGAGTGTCTTATTGCCCGATAATTAATTTTATTAGCATATGTGGACAACTATTTTCCATTTTTACATTTGATACCCAAATAGAAATTCGATTCTTGTAAAAAAAACAATAAATTTTTGTTGAAATTTGCTACATTGCTTCGGTTTATTAAACTTTAAGCAATTAAACACCGTAAAAAGGACCGGATGGATAAAATATTTACTAAAAATTTATTTTTTTTMGCCTTATTTAATATAATTTCGTTTAACTCTTTCTCACAAACTATCACTATCGGTAATGTCGATGCTGGTCCATATGCTCCCGGATCAACCATAAGTGTACCTATCCAGGCAAGCGGTAACTGCATTGATGCAGGCAATACTTTTAATCTTTACCTTTCCAGCGCAGGCGGCAGCTTCGCATCGCAGAAACTAATAGGTAAATCAACAGGTAACTATGCCACATTTGTAAACGGAACCATCCCGGCGGGCACGGCAGCCGGTGCAGGTTATTTGGTTAGGGTTGTAGCAACAAGCCCAGCCGTTACAAGTTCTGCTTCTACAGCTATTTCTATAATTGCCGGCACCGGTGTTACTGCGGCTTTAAACTCTCAATCTATTGATCCTAATT
The DNA here is from genome assembly GCF_056400985.1 of Mucilaginibacter sp. P4_G9. Taxonomy (NCBI): domain Bacteria; kingdom Pseudomonadati; phylum Bacteroidota; class Sphingobacteriia; order Sphingobacteriales; family Sphingobacteriaceae; genus Mucilaginibacter; species Mucilaginibacter sp. P4_G9. The sequence continues at coordinate 1,735 of NZ_JBFUKF010000356.1, forward strand.
TTCCCGAAGTATTTGGATCATGCTCCGGCGCCAATTCTTCGCTTTACAATTTTATAAATACATCAACTACCGGTGCTACCGTTACAGCAAGCTTTTATAATGAGCTTTCGCAAACCACAGAAGGCGCTGCTAACCAGGATTTTACCAGCAATGGTAGCTTTACGGCTAAAGCATCAAACTATACCATTAGTGTTAAAGCCTTAAAGGGCGGAACGATAGGTACTTATACGTATGCTTTAATTAATAATATAGTTAATAATAGTTTTGGTGTTGAAGGGAGTACTACAGCCTGTCTGGGCAGTGGGGCTACCAATATAACGTATGATATTGATCCTACCGTTATAAAGAATAACTATCCTGGTTTACTATACAACGTTTCGTGGGGCGATGCCACACCATCAATTTCCTATACTTATTGCCAGTTAATTGCGGCCGGAGGAAAGGTTTCGCATCAGTATACTAAAGCCTCATGCGGAAATGTGGCGAAAGGGCAAAATAATTCATTTGAGGTAAAACTCCAGTTAATCAGCCCGTTTTGTGGTAATGTTGGAACGCCGGTTGCCAGTTATGCCAAGGTGATAAATCCGCCCATTAATATTCCGCTTATACCTGTTGCAGGTTGCATAAACACACCTACGCAATTTCTCAACAATTCTTTTCCTGGCGACGATCCCAACAGTGCATCAGCAAACTGTACAAATACAAAGGCGCGTTATACGTGGATTGTTGATGGTGTAACCAAAGCAGTGAACTATAAATTATCCGATCCCTTTTTATATACCTTCACTACAACGGGCACACATAAGGTAACCCTTCAATTACAAAGCAACACCGCCTCATGTCCGGTTGCTGATGTTACACAAGATATCTGTATCCAGGAGCCACCGGTGCCCAAATTTTCGGTATCGGTTAACTCGGGTTGTATTCCGTTTATGCTTACCCCGGTTAATACTTCCAAAATTGATTCAAACTGTAATACTACCAACAAATATGTTTGGACGGTTTCCGGCCCGGCTCCGGTGAGTTATGCTAACGGAACAAACGCAAGTAGTAAGGCGCCGCAGTTTTTATTTGCCAAAACAGGTGTTTACCAGGTAAAACTGGCTATTTCAACCATAAGCTGCGGATTGATTCAGGACCCCGATATTCAAACTATTGTGGTTAATGACGTGCCGGTAGCCAAGTTATCAAAGGATACTATATTTTGTGGTACCAATACTACCCTTAAGTTTGATAATAAAGCCAATAGCGCCACCCAAACTACTTTATCGGGCTCATCTCAAAGTACCCCGGCCACCTATAAGTGGAAGGTCACCGGCGGTAATTATACCTTTATTAATAGTACGGCCGATACTTCGAAATATCCGGTAATTAATTTTACCGATTATGCAAAATATACCGTTACAGTAACAAACACAAACAATTGTGGTTCGCCTGCTACTGATAGTCAGCAAATAGAATTTATACAGGCGCCAACGGTTACGGCCGGCATCTATCCCGCTGTGTGTGCTGGTTCGCCTATCAGTTTAAACGGCACATCTAATAATACGCAGATTAAAATGCAATGGGCAGGCGGAACCGGTACCTTCATTAATAAAAATTCCGCTCAAACAGTTTATACCCCATCTGCCCAGGAAATAAAAGCCGGTAAGGTAACCCTGGTTTTTGAGGGTATAACCAAGTTGGCAGCGCCTTGTGATACTATAAAAGATCCAACTACCATTATTATAAACAGTCCTGATTCTATAACAAGTAAGCCAATAAAAACCACCTGTTCCGGTGTGGCGCTCAATTATACCATTACTGCTGTTAAACCGGCAACCACATTTACATGGGTTGTGGATGCGTCAAAAACAACTCCAGGTGCGTCTGGTTATACCACAAATGGTAGCGGCAGTTTAATTAATGATATCCTGACAAACAGCGATGTTAATGCCAATGCAATAGTTACCTATAATATTACATCAACTAATTCGGGTTGTGCAGGCGCTGTATTTGTACTTACGGTAACCATCCCCCCTGCTATTTCTACCCCATCGTTCACTAAAGATAAAAGTACGGCCTGTGGCAACCTGGATGTTAAGTTTACCAATACATCAAAACCTGCAAACGGTACTTTTTTATGGAATTTTGGTGATGGCTCAACGGATACAGGCACTAACCCCACACATACTTTTTTAGCCAAAACAGATGGCAGGGATACGGTTTACCATATCAGCCTAAGTATAGTAAGTGATTGTAACGTTGCTCCCCCCTACCTGGATTCGGTAAAGATCAGTCCGGCAAAACCAGATGCAAGGTTAATTCCCGACAGAGTTGAGGGCTGCTCACCTTTTGTAGTGACAGGTAAAAATACATCACCCGGAAAAAATTTACAATACACGTACTACCTGTATGATGGTTCACTTGAATTAGAATCAAAGGTATACACAGATAAAAGTGACTTTAAATTTGATACTCCGCTGAACACAACGCGTACCAAACAGTACACCATATTTATGGTTGCCCAGGATTATTGCGGCAATACAGATACAACCCTAAAACGCACCATTACTGTTTCGGCCCCAACAATTATCCCCGATATGTTTTTCCTGGACAACAAAAACAGTGGTTGTGCCCCTTTAAATGTAACTTTTGTAAATAATTCATCAGGCGGCGATACATTTTATTATACCATTTATGATGATAAGGGATCCGTAGTTACCAATACTACTGCCGGTACCGACAATTTACCTTATGTATTTACTACACCCGGATTATTTTATGTAACCATTACAGCATCAAGTAAATGTACTTCAGGTGTCGAATCCTCTAAATCAACCAACAGGGTTATGGTTTATGATATTCCAAAAGCAGACTTTACAGCATCTGTAACAACGGGTTGTAAAAATGCTACTGTTACATTTACCAACAATACCTATGCCGACCCTAATACACAACCCAATGCATTATCTTATACCTGGGATTATGGCGACGGCTCTACTGCTACTGGCTTTACCCCCCCGCCTCATACTTATAGCTATAATAAATCTCCTTTTACAGTTAAGCTTGTTGCTACCAATCCGTTAACCGGCTGCGCAGATAGTTTAATAAAAGCAAATTATATAAACGTGACCGCTCCTCCGGGAACGCAATTTACCGCCAAACCCGATACTATAACCAGCATACCAAATTATCAGTTCCAGTTTGTTGATTTAACCACTGGTGCGCCGGTTCATTGGTTGTGGGATTTTGGAGACGGTTCTACAAGCAGTCAAACCAACCCGTCACATACTTATGCTGATACCGGTAAATACAAGGTACAATTGATAACCAGTACCACAGATTTTTGCGATAGCAGTATGG
>NZ_JBFUKF010000357.1:0-5078 GCF_056400985.1 Mucilaginibacter sp. P4_G9
AGAGCTGCAGCAGCTTCCGGGTGGAGAGCTGCAGCAGCTTCCGGGTGGGATTTTAGTACCCGCTGGTTTGACGCGTCGGGCAAGCTTGCCACTATACAAACAACTGATCTTATTCCTGTTGATTTGAATTGTTTGATCTATAACCTCGAACTTACCATTGCTCACTGCTACCAGCAAAGCGGTAATTTAAAACTATCCAGGTTATACCAGGCAAAAGCTGATAAACGGAAAAAAGCGATATTAAAATACTGCTGGAACGCAAAAACCGGCTGGTTTGATGATTATAACCTGCGGCTAAAGCAGTTATCAACTGTACCTACCCTTGCAGCAGAATTCCCGCTGGAATTTAAAATTGCTACAAAGGAACAAGCCAGACTTGTAGCCGAAGGATTAAAAAACAATTTCCTGAAACCGGGCGGACTGGTTACAACGCTTAATTTTTCGGGCCAGCAATGGGATGCACCCAACGGCTGGGCGCCTTTACAATACCTAGCCATTGATGGTTTAGAAAATTACCATTACAACGCCCTGGCAAAAGAAATTGCTACCCGCTGGTTAAGGTTAAACATCCGTGTGTTTAAACAAACCGGCAAACTGTTGGAGAAGTATAATGTGGTTGATACCAAATTAACAGCCGGCGGCGGCGAGTACCCTCTGCAGGATGGTTTTGGCTGGACCAACGGGGTATTGCTCCATCTTATAAACCGTTATCATTTTGACCCGGCGCAGGAATCAAAGAGTTTACCAGAGAATCAGAATTAAACTTCGCATCAAAAACYTCTGTAGCTTAATAGTCCTGAATTGCGAAATTCGGCGACGGGTTATGAGAAGAATAGCTGCCATAAACCATACTTAGGAAGTTTTAAAACTTCCTAAGAGTCTGTCTAAAAATGATTTAATAATATTTTTAGACTTCTAATGAAGCACATATTCACGCGTCAATGCGAGGCACGAAGCAATCCCCACCTTACAGGGTAGCTTTGCAAATCCGATCTGCATAGTTTGGGATTGCTTCGTGCCTCGCAATGACGGTTCGTTTTTTATTTTTAGACAGCCTCTAAGTATTTATAAATTTAAAAAAAACTCTTACTTAATTGTATAGTTCTGCCTGTTTACCCCGACACCGGTAATTTTTAATGACTTCCAGTTGGATGGCAGCTTGCTTTTAACCTGTACAATACCGGTTGGCGTGATATCCAAACCGCCGAAACCCATTAGTAAACTTTGAATGATACCACCTGCGCCTGTGGCAAAATAGGGGTTTGTACCTCCCTTAGTCTCCGCAATAACCCTGAATGGCGGGTTAAGGTTTGGCTCATAAGCATCCTTAAAAAAATGGTAAGCTTTATCGCCATTACCTATACGTGCATATAGTAAAGCAAAAACAGCTTGCGTCATAGCTGGCGTTCCTTCGTTCGGTACGCGGGTTTCATAATATTCCAGGTCCTTTTTTATTTGGGCAGGATCTGTTATTGTTTTAAGCGGATAGGCCAGCAGATTTACATCGGCTTGTTTTATGCCTTCGCCGTTATAGCTGGCATACTCGCGGGTTACGCCATTATCCAGTTTAAGGATCGGGATATTCTGAGCAACTACCTGCCAGTCGGCATCAGCTTTCTCGCCTAATATTTTAGCAGCTGCAGTCGCGTTTTGCAGGTTGGCCTTTGCAGCGGCATTGGTAAAAGCATTGTTATCAATGTTTTCGGCCCACTCGTCAGCAGCTACCACATTTTTAATGTCATACCGGCCCGGGCCATTGCGCTCTACCCTGCTTGCCCAAAAATCGGCAGTTGCAGATAGTATGGGCCAGCCTTTTTCGCGCAGCCATTGTTTATCCTGCGTTACACAATAATAATTCCAGGCAGCCAGGGCAACGTCGGCAGTTATATGGTGTTCAAACGGACCGCTCAATGCCCAAACCGGTGTTTCCTCTACCCCGCTATCAGCACTCTCCCACGGAAACATAGCTCCTTTGAAACCATGAGAAAACGCATTTTTACGGGCAGCATCCAGTCGTTCAAACCTATATTCAACCATTGATTTAGCAATTTCGGGGTGTAGTACCAGCATTGCAGGGTACATCCAAATATCGCTATCCCAAAAAACGTGGCCATTATAACCCAGGCCCGAAAGCCCCATTGGTGAAGGTGAATAAGCTGCACCTGCACGCGAGAATGAGTACAGGTGATAAAGCATACTGTGCACATCCTGCTGTGCCTGGGCATCGCCCTCAATTTGAATATCACTGGCCCACAAATCGTCCCAGGCCTTGTTATGAAATTTTATCAGGCGGTCGCGACCCTCCAGTTTGGCAAAAATTGTAAGGCGCTCGGCCTCGTTCAAGGGATCGGCATGGTGGGCAGATGTTATTGATGAACCAGTTACAGCGTATTTATAAGTTTCGCCCGCGGCAACAGCTTTGCTGAATTTCATCAGGTGCATGTTATTATCCCACATTTCGTGAATAATGCGGGGTTCCTGCCCATGCGGTTCATTAAACAAAAACGAGGTGGAAGCGCATAGTTGCATTTTACCTGTTGGGCTTTTTGCAGTTGATGTTAAAAGGCTGATGGTAACATGCGGGCGATCAATTTCATTGTAATAGTTCTGTACCTCCTTCAACGCGTCGGGCGCTTCCATCACGCTCGCCGATGTAATATTGATTGCTTTTTTGGCTGTAACCGATACATCCATCAAAACAGTGAATGGCAGCTGGCGCAGCGAATAATAGGTATATTTTATAGCAGCCTTATCACCATAATCAAATGTGGTGGTAAAGGCGGCATGCTGCATATCCAGCTCCTGTTTAAAATTACTGATGTTTTTTGCGTCGATACGTTTACCATCAATCTCCAGGTACATATTAAGCAGGTTAAAGCTGTTTAAAAAATTGCTAACCCGGCCACGGCCATAAAGATCATAGGCACCAGCCAATACCACATTTTTTACCTTAAAAGGCTCCGGTGCCGATACAATACCGATCATCCCATTGGCTACAGTGATCCCGTAATAGTTGGCCGGGTCAATTTTATCAGCCTTAACAGTCCAGGGATCAATAGTTTGAGCGTTTACTATAAATGGATTACATAAGGTTAGCAATAAGAACCATTTTGATAGTCTTTTCATATAAAATGCGGTTTAGTAGTAAATAAATGGGCCATCGTTGCCGGTAAAATTCGGAGACGCTGAGGGAGAGTATGACGTTTTAAAAGGTTTGTCATCCTGAACGCAGTGAAGGATCTATTCGCAGACTGTACAGGGCGAAGATGCATGGCGAATAATAGATGCTTCACTGCGTTCAGCATGACAAAAAGTTTTTTTTTCAAACACTATTTAATTTCCAGTTGAAGCTTTTTCGCCACCAGCTGCCCTATTTCGGCCCCTTGTTTATTGCCTGTTATGCAGGCATTTTTAAAGTGGATACCACCGTAAACCCTGGACATTGCCGCCGATTTTGCCGCCTCTCTAAATGATTTAAAAGATAAAGGGGCAATCCCAAATTCCATTTCGGATGAATCCGTGTATGCAAAATTATCACCAAACCTGCTGGTAAGTACTTCGGCAGCCGCAGATGATATTACGGCGTGCCCGCTGCTGTATTCAGGAAATGGCGGTGTTTGGATGTATGGGCGCCAGTCGGCATTAATGTACTTGATGATTACTGTTTCGGGCCTTACATAGTTTGACCRGTACTTTAAATACCAACAATTGATAAAGCCATCAAACAAGGCAATAGCTGTTTCGGCGTATACACTAACGGTGGTATTAAAATCAAGCTTTTTGGCCCGTGTTACCGTACCGGTAATATTCATCCAGTGACCTCCCGGCGAAAACTTTTTAGTGGCAAACATAGCGTGCCCCACTACATTGAGCTTAAAGGCATTATCATCCCAAAAATCGGCCTCGTGTTTTTGCTCTTTGGTAAGGCTGTCAACCGTTTGCTTTACCTCAACCGCCTGCAGGTAAAATTTACTGTTCTTATTTTTTATATCGAACACCGGCGGATCTGGCGGTATAAATTGTGCGGTGGAATCAAGTATCATGGGCCTTATCTCGCCCCAATGCGCCTCTAAAGCCTGGGCATACATGGGTGGTGTCGGGATCCAGCGGCCATCCTGCTGCTTTACAGTATATTTACTTGCCGACCGGGTTTTTAAATAGTTATCGCCCTTGCTCCACTTCATAATAAATTTAGCTACTTTATTAGCATAATTTACCGATCCCTCAAACAAATCATCGGGCATGCCGGCGTCTTTAGCCTTTTGTTTTAGGCCATCAACATACTGATCCATACTTCCCTCCGGAAACGTTACCGCATTACCCACATAACAAAATGCTAATAAGGATGCAAACTGGTAATCAACAGTAGTATCTTTTGATGGTAACGGTGTTGGCGGCAGGTGTTTTATCTGCCCCGATAACGACCTGAAATGTTTGGGGTCGCCTGCGGCAATAACCTGGTAGGCAGCTATGTTGGCATACACATAATTACGTGAAGCGGTAACCGGCGGAAAGTTGTTTTCCAATACAATATCATTCAGTTTTTTTACTGTAACGCGGTATAATTCAGGATCATGCAAAACTTTTTGGTAGTCGGGCTTTTTACAGGAGGCGAATAAAAATAACATTCCTGCAATACAAAATAGAAAGAGTCTCATAATTTTAAACATAGGTTAAAAGCAAACGGAATATCGGGGCAAAATCCGCTGGTTTTTATATTGGATCAACAGCCAATATAGGCTTTTTTACGATATCCATCAGCATATAAATTTTTGTTTTTTGACATAGATTCCACAAAGCTATTGCTCCTCTGAAGCAGGGGCTACAGTAAAGTTGTGTATAGGTATTGTTGGCAGACATAGCGGGTAATATTCAATAAGTTGAGCTCCTCCGGAGCTCTAAAATCAAATTATATTTTTTTCTACAAAGCTTTTGCTCCTCTGGAGCAAGAACTACGCATTATTCATAAAAATTCTACAAAGCTGCTGCTCCTCCGGAGCACGAACGCAGTACTATTCATAAAAAATCCACTTGCTTACATACATTCCACCATCTGAACTATATGATTTATTTAAATG
>NZ_JBFUKF010000358.1:0-5064 GCF_056400985.1 Mucilaginibacter sp. P4_G9
ATATGGTGTAGCTATATCTGGTGCTATTACCAGGGCCGTTGACCGGAAAGCTATAGTTGATTATAGCTATCAGCAATTGAATACCTCGTCAATAAATGAACTTATTTAATCTAAAAGATCATGTTAAAAATAGCCGATAAAACCTTTAACTCCCGTTTATTTACAGGTACCGGTAAGTTCAGTTCTTCTGTTTTGATGGAAGAAGCCTTGTTGGCTTCCGGGTCAGAGCTGGTAACCGTTGCCCTCAAACGTGTGGACATGAAAAACAACGACCAGGATGACCTGCTCATCCGTCTCAAATATCCGCATATTAACTTGTTACCCAATACTTCGGGTGTACGCAATGCCAAAGAGGCTGTATTCGCGGCACAACTGGCCAGGGAAGCCCTTGAAACCAACTGGATTAAATTAGAGATCCATCCCGACCCTAAGTACCTGATGCCTGATCCTATCGAAACCCTAAAAGCAACCGAAGAGCTGGCTAAATTAGGATTTATCGTATTGCCCTACATCCATGCCGACCCGGTATTATGTAAAAGGCTGGAAGATGCGGGTACATCTGCGGTTATGCCTTTGGGCTCACCCATAGGTAGTAACAAGGGACTAAAAACCATAGATTTTTTAGAGATCATCATTAGCCAGAGCAATGTACCCGTAATTGTTGATGCGGGCATAGGTTCGCCATCTGACGCGGCCTGGGCAATGGAGATTGGTGCCGATGCCGTTCTGGTGAATACCGCTATCGCGGTATCGGGCAACCCGATGCAAATGGCAAAAGCATTTAATATGGCGGTAGAAGCCGGGCGGATGGCTTTTGAAGCAAAACTCGCTCTACCTGTAACCCACGCTATAGCAAGCAGTCCTTTAACCGCGTTTTTAGATGAATAACTTTACAGATATTTTTAAATCGTTTAATTGGGACGAAACAAAAGCAAGCATCTATGCCAAAACAAGCGATGATGTAGAACGGGCATTAGCCGCTAAAAAAAGAACACTTGAAGATTTCAAAGCTTTGGTATCTCCTGCTGCGGCACCATACCTGGAGCGAATGGCGGCAATTAGTCAGCAATTAACCCTGAAACGTTTTGGCAAAGTGATACAAATGTACGTACCGCTTTACCTCTCTAACGAGTGTAAAAATATTTGCACTTACTGCGGCTTTAGCTATGAAAATAAGGTAAAACGCAAAACACTTTCGCCGATGGAGATCATGCAGGAAGTCGCCGTTATTAAGGATATGGGATATGACCATGTGCTTTTGGTTACCGGAGAAGATAATGAAAACGTTCACGTAGACTATTTCAAAAAAGTACTCGACCTGATCCGTCCACACTTCGCACATATTTCTATGGAAGTACAGCCGCTTGATCTGGAAGATTATCAGGAACTAACCCCTTACGGTTTAAACACGGTGCTGGTTTACCAGGAAACTTACCACCAGGAAGATTATAAAAAACACCATCCTAAAGGGAAGAAATCAAATTTTTTTTACCGGCTGGAAACCCCCGACCGGCTGGGCCAGTCCGGTATCCATAAAATGGGTTTGGGCGTGCTGATTGGCCTGGAAGATTGGCGCACCGATTGTTTTTTTACCGCATTGCACCTCAACTACCTGGAAAAAAGTTACTGGCAAACTAAATATAGCCTATCCTTCCCCCGTTTGAGGCCCTTTAGCGGGGGCTTAGAACCCAAAGTGGAAATGAGCGACCGCGAACTGGTGCAACTGATCTGCGCGTACAGGATATTTAACGAAGAGGTAGAACTCTCGATGTCAACGCGGGAATCTGAAAACTTCCGGAACAATATTATCAAGTTGGGTATCACTAATATCAGCGCGGGTTCTAAAACCAATCCCGGAGGATATGCGGTTGAACCGGAATCACTGGAGCAATTTGAGATCAGCGACGAACGCAGCCCGAAACAAATTGCCCAGGTCATCAGATCGCAAGGTTACGAACCGGTTTGGAAAGACTGGGATAACAGTTTAGCGCAATAAGTATGTTAAAAGGCGAAGAACTCAAACGGTATAGCAGGCAGATCATTTTACCTGAGATAGGAATAACAGGACAGGAAAAACTAAAAAACTCCAAAGTGCTAATGATAGGCGCCGGCGGTTTGGGCTGTCCTGTATTGCAATACCTGGTTGCAGCCGGGGTTGGTAAAATAGGTATTGTAGATGATGACATTGTGGATATCAGCAACCTGCACCGGCAAATATTATATGGCGTGAACGATGTTGGCGGCTTAAAGGCGGTTCTTGCTAAACAAAAACTCGAATTACTCAATCCGCATACTTTAATTACGGCTTATCCGGTACGCTTTACATCGGCTAATGCCGAAGATATCTGCGGGGTTTATGATATGGTGATCGATGGCTCTGATAATTTTGGCACACGTTATTTGGTTAATGATACCTGTGTGGCTTTAAACAAGCCACTCGTATTTGGCTCTATATTTAAGTTTGACGGCCATGTATCGGTGTTCAATTATCAGGATGGACCTGATTACAGAGATGTTTTTCCCGAAGCGCCGCCAGCTGCCGAAGTGCCCAATTGTACCGATGTAGGTGTATTGGGCATTTTACCCGGCATCATAGGCACTTATATGGCTAACGAAGCCATCAAGATCATTTGCGGTATTGGCGAGACATTGTCGGGTAAATTGATGACCATGAATGCGCTTGATAACTCAGCCAGTATTTTCAAAGTCGGTAAACAACAAAAACAAGTTCAGGTAAAAACCTTCAGTGCCGGGACTCCGGCTCCCCCCCATGAGATAACGATGGATCAGTTGAATGAGTGGCTAACCAAATCTGCAGATGAAGTGCAACTGGTTGATGTACGTGAAGCGTATGAATTTGAAGATTATAATATTGGCGGCATTAACATCTCTTTGTATGAGTTGAAAGAAAACATTGGATTGTTGCATCCAGATAAAAAATTGATATTCTGCTGTCAAACTGGTCAGCGCAGTAAAATGGCGATTCAATTATTACAGCCTTTATACAAAGGCGAAATGTACAGCTTAAGAAACGGGGTAATCTAAAATGAGCAAATATAAATACCCGGTCGTATTGAGTATTGCCGGATCAGACAGTGGCGGAGGGGCCGGCATACAAGCCGATCTGAAAACGATGAGTGCCTTGGGTTGTTTTGGCACTACGGCCATTACGGCGGTTACGGTACAAAACACGTTAGGCGTTAGTAATATTCACGCTATACCTGTTGATTTTGTTAAAGCGCAAATTAAAGCGGTGATGGATGATCTCAAACCATCTGCTATTAAGATCGGTATGGTGCACGGCGACGAATTGGCTATTGGCATTGCCGAAGCCTTAAGTGATAATCCAAATATCCCGATTATTTTTGACCCGGTTATGGTAGCTACCAGTGGTGACCGTTTGATTGGCAACGATACCGTAGAAACTTTAAAAAAACACTTGTTTCCTATAACCGAATTAGTTACCCCCAATTTAGATGAGGCAGCCATCCTTGCCGAAATGGAGATCAAAACCATTGGCGATATGAAAGCGGCAGCGGTACGGATTATGGAATATGGTTGTCATGCGGTATTAATTAAAGGCGGTCATTTAAAAGGCCCTGATCTGTTCGATGTTTACCTGGATAAATATGGCAATGAGCGTATTTTCGGGTCGACAGCCATTGATACCGTTAATACTCATGGAACCGGATGCAGCCTATCATCTGCCATTGCATCTTTTATTGCATTAGGTAATGATATGGATACTTCCATATCGAATAGTAAAAAATATATTCAACAGGCTATAGAGCAGGGGAAGGATGTTAAGACCGGTGGCGGTCACGGGCCGCTGAATCACTTTTTTGATCCTCAAAAATTAGTTAAATATAAAATAGAGTGAAGCCGCCTGGCTGTTAACCCCGTTCAAACGACATTTCATCTTCAAGAAGACGAGACTTGGACAACATTCAATTATTTTCAATAATTTAAAATTTTCAAATAGTGATAATCCCCGAATTTTCTACAAATGATTTGATACAGGTTGATTTCTGATGACTTAGGAAAAATAACGACTAATTCTGATTATTGCAATGTGTGCTGGGATTAATTACTCCCGACGAGAGAATCGAACTATTTCCTGTTTGATTTGCGTTTAATCGCCGATTTGGATTATAAATATTTTTTTTCGTGCGTTATAATTTGATTGTAGCCCAATATCTTGCCCGGTGTTTCTTTTGTGTGTGTTTATTAAGGCGTTATAGAAGTAAAATATGTCAGTAACCCATATTTATCCTGCGAGTTTTCACAGCCGTTAATGTTTAAGTACTTTAATAACTAAAGTTGCTTCAGATCGTCCTGTGGAACTAACCGTAAGTTTAATATCCCCAGTATTACGTGTGCTTCTGACTACAACCATCGCCCGTCCGTGCCATGCTTTACGTGAGTTGCCTGTATATGGGTCATAGTCTTTCATATTTGCGTTATCTACTCCGGCAATTACGCCCGGTCCGTCAATTTTAAAATGCAATCGATCTGCTGCGTTCGGTTGAATTATTCCGTCCTTATCAGTTATTTCGATCGTCACATAAGATAAATCCTGACCGTTAGCCAAAATTTCCTTTCGGTCGGCAATTAGTTTGATCTTTGCAGCATTTCCGGACGTTTGCAGAATGGATGATCCTGTTTCCTTATCATCTTCCACACCAACCGCTTTGAGAACCCCGGGCGTATAGGGTACTGAAAAAGTAGCTCTAAATTCCTGTTCTTCGGTTGTAGTTTTTTCGCCGATAAGTTTATTGTTAAGATAAAGCCTGACTTTGGAATATTTTGAATAAACCTCTACGTCTATATTCTTTCCCTCAAAACCCGGCCATGTCCAGCTTTCCCAAGTTGGCCAAACAGACCATCTTGTTTCTTTAATTTCCAGTGGCTCGGGTTGGGGTTCGCGAACTGCCATGTATAGCTTCTCGTTATTGTTATACAACATGCTGCGGTAATGCGATATAGGTTTTCTCCATCCCATCAAATCTATGTCGCCGCAATAAGCGCCGTGCCATGGAAAAAAATCGTTTTCCCAATTCTCAC
>NZ_JBFUKF010000359.1:0-5052 GCF_056400985.1 Mucilaginibacter sp. P4_G9
GTAAATTGCTCCACATTTTGCTGCGCGAACCTTTTTATGATGAAGTTTTAATCCTTGTAAGGAAAAAAATTGATCTTCAGCATAAAAAATTAAGACAGCAGGTGGTCGATTTTGACCAATTGGATAGCTATGCTTATGTTTTAAACGGCCATGCCGTATTCTGCTGTTTAGGCTCCACCAAGGCCAAAACGCCGGATCTGAATATTTATCGGAAGATAGATCATGATTATCCTGTACAGCTGGCACAATTAGCACAAAAAAATGGCGTTAAGCAATATCATTTGGTATCTGTTATAGGTGCCGATGCCAATGCATCAAACTTTTATACCAGGATGAAGGGTGAAACAGAAGCCGACGTTACAAACGTTGGTGTACCGGCTACCCATATCTACCAGCCTTCGCTATTAACCGGTGACAGGCAGGAGAAACGCTTGATGGAAAAAATTGCTGGCGGACTTGCAAAAGTTATTGATCCCTTATTAATAGGCAGCTTAAAAAAATACAGGAGCATACCTGCCGAAACCGTGGCTATGGCCATGTACAAACAATCAACAAAAAACGAGGTGGGTGTATTTGTGTACCCATCTGACATAATAAAACAATTATCGTGAGTACTTATCTATCCGCCGAGAACCTTGGCCATCAATTTCATGACAACTGGTTATTTAAAAATATAACCATAGGCATTAACCGCGGCCGCAGGGTTGCGCTGGTTGGTGTTAACGGCGCCGGCAAATCAACGTTATTAAAACTGTTGGCCGGTTATATTAAACCAACCGAAGGCAAGGTTGTACAGGCCAGGGATCTTAATATGGGCTACCTGGAGCAGGATCCTGGTTTTAAGGATGCCGTTACCATCAGCGATTATATTTTTCATGCTGATGATGTGCAGCAGCAAATGATTCGTAAATACGAGGAGTTGCTGGAAAACGATCCTGATAATGCCAAAGCCATTGAAAAGATAATGGAGGAGATGAGCGAGGTTGATGCCTGGGAATACGAATACAAGATCAAAACCATTTTGGGCCGGTTGGATATCCATCACCTTAATCAGCCTATCAATACATTATCGGGCGGACAAAAGAAGCGTTTGGCATTGGCTAAGCTATTAATTGAAGACCCTGATATTTATATTTTAGATGAACCTACCAATCACCTGGATATTGATACCATTGAGTGGCTGGAGAAATTACTGACCGATGGCTCAAAAACCATATTGATGGTTACACACGACAGGTATTTCCTGGATAACGTTTGTAACGAGATATTGGAGATTGACCGGGGTAAGATTGTACCCTACAATGGCAGCTACGGTTATTACCTGGAAAAGAAAGCCGAGCGTGATGCTGCGGATGATGCCGCATTTCAAAAAAACAGCAACCTGCTGCGTAAGGAGCTGGAATGGATGCGCCGCCAGCCACAAGCCCGCGGAACCAAATCAAAAGCACGTATTGACGCTTATTATGACCTGGAAGATAAAACCAAGAGTGGTGGTATTCGCGAAAAAGTTGAACTAAGCGTTAAAACAGCACGCCAGGGAAACAAGATCATGGAGATGGAACATCTTTATAAAGGCTTTAATGGCAACACCTATATAGATAACTTCAGCTATATATTTAAAAAAGGCGACCGCATTGGCTTAGCCGGAAAGAATGGTACAGGCAAATCAACATTGTTAAATTTAATAACCGGCGCTTTGCAACCCGACAACGGAACTATTATAAARGGGGAAACTACTGTGATTGGTTATTTCCATCAATCGGGTATTGTTTTTAAGGATGATGAGCGGGTAATAGATATTGTAAAAAACGTTGCTGAGTTTATCACCATGGCCGATGGCAAAATGATCTCGGCATCTGCCCTGCTAACTTTATTCCTGTTCCCGCCTGCTAAGCAATATGGTTTTATATCCAAACTGAGCGGTGGCGAAAAGAAACGTTTGCAGCTGATGAGTATCCTGATGAAGAACCCTAACTTCCTGATCCTGGATGAGCCAACCAATGATTTGGATATTGATACACTGAACGTTTTAGAAGAGTTTTTAACCAACTATTCGGGTATATTGATGATGGTATCTCACGATAGGTATTTACTGGATAAGTTAACCGACCAGCTGTTTATTATGGAAGGGCAAGGCCAGGTACGCATCTACAATGGCAACTACTCGTCATACAGGCTTGAGCAGGAAGAAGCAAAACAGCRGACCAAAAAAGGAGTGGTTGCGGCCGCCCCTACCCCTGCTCCCGCTGCTAAAAAAAGCAAGCTTAGCTTTAAAGAAGCAAAGGAACTGGAAACAACGGAAGCCGAAATTACAGCTATAGAAAACCAGATAAAAGATAAAACAGAGCAGTTAAATAAGGTAGGCATTGAGCTTGCAAAACTTAACGAAATAATGGCGCAGATAGCTGAGTTAAATAAAAAACTTGATGATAAAAGCGCCCGCTGGATTGAACTAACCGAATTAAAAGAAGCATAAATTGAAGGTGTCGGATATCATAGCATCAGTAGGTGTTATCATTTTACTGATAGCATTTGTGCTTAATTTATTGAATAAACTATCAGCAGAAAGCAAGGCCTATAAACTGCTAAATTTTATAGGTGCAGGTACGTGCTGCTATGCATCGTATATGGTGAGCTTTTACCCTTTTGTGGTATTAGAGGGCGTTTGGGGCACTGTAGCGCTGGTGTCATTATTAAAAGTTCCACGTGGAACATGAGTATAAATAGATAGCTTTGTAGCTATAAAATGCGGATTAATCTATAAAAATCGACTTTTTTTAGGGAATAATTACAGGTTTATCTACAATTATAAAACACGGCATTAAGCGCGCTTCAGTAATGTTCCACGTGGAACATGGAAGTAAATTAGGTACGGTTATTGGTCAAAACTTTGGCCGATATCAACAGAAATAGAGAAGGATTTTTGATTGTTCCACGTGGAACATGGAGGTATAAAATGTTTAAGAAATATAACGTTATTGTGGTTGGTGCCGGGCATGCGGGCTGTGAAGCTGCTGCTGCTGCCGCCAACCTGGGATCATCTGTTTTGCTCATTACCATGAACATGGGCGTGATTGCACAGATGAGTTGTAACCCCGCCATGGGCGGTGTTGCCAAGGGACAGATAGTGCGGGAGATTGATGCATTGGGCGGATATTCGGGAATTGTAACGGATAAAACATCCATCCAATTTAGGATGCTGAACCAGTCAAAAGGTCCGGCTATGTGGAGCCCGAGAGCACAAAGCGACCGCATGCGCTTTGCCGAAGAATGGCGTTTAGCACTGGAGAGAACTGCCAATGTCGACTTCTGGCAGGATACTGTTTCATCCCTTTTAATTAAGGGAAATGCCATTGCCGGCGTGCGCACATCATTGGGTGTAGAAATAGAAGCCGACGCGGTAGTGCTTACAAACGGCACCTTTTTAAATGGTATCATCCACATAGGCGAAAAGAAATTTGGCGGTGGCCGCGCGGGTGAAAAATCAGCTACCGGCTTAACTGAACAGTTATCAGGTTTGGGTTTTGAGGCCGGCCGTATGAAGACCGGAACACCTCCCCGTATTGACGGACGAAGCCTTAATTACTCGCTGATGGAAGAGCAATGGGGCGATGAAGACCGGGGCAGATTCTCCTTTACAGATGTAGACATGATCAAAGAACAACGCTGTTGCTGGATCACCTACACCAATACAAACGTGCACGAAACGTTGAAAGAAGGTTTCGAAAAATCGCCGATGTTTACCGGCCGGATTAAAGGACTGGGTCCGCGTTATTGCCCTTCCATTGAAGACAAGATCAACCGTTTTGCGGAGCGCGACCGTCACCAGATCTTCGTGGAACCGGAAGGATTAAACACCGTAGAGATTTATGTAAATGGTTTCTCCACCTCCCTGCCCGAGGATGTACAATACAAAGCCCTTATCCAGATTCCGGGATTTGAGAAGGCTAAAATGTTTCGTCCGGGCTATGCCATCGAGTATGATTACTTCCCGCCTACTCAACTGGGTTTAACGTTAGAAACAAAACTGATCAGTAACCTATACTTTGCCGGGCAGATTAATGGTACTACCGGATATGAAGAAGCGGCATCCCAGGGCTTCATTGCAGGTATCAACGCGCACCAAAAAATTAAWGATAAACATGAGCTGATCCTGAAAAGATCGGAATCATACATCGGTGTTTTAATTGACGACCTGGTAACCAAAGGCACCGAAGAGCCTTACCGTATGTTCACCTCAAGGGCCGAGCATCGCCTCCTATTGCGCCAGGATAATGCCGATATCCGGCTGTCGCCAATGGGTCATGAATTAGGATTGATCAGTGATGAGCGCTTAGATAAGGTAAACCAAAAGATCAAAAACTCCGACGATATTGTATCCTATACCAGGACGAAGTCTATCGATCCATCAACAGTAAATACCTTACTTGATGAATTGGGTACCTCTGCCATATCGCAAGGTGCCAAACTTTTTAATTTACTGAGCCGCCCGCAGGTTGGTTTTAATGACCTGAAAAAAGCGGATAGCGGACTGGAAGAATTATTATCGGCCTATGACAAAGAAACAATTGAACAGGCTGAAATAAAAATTAAATATGAGAGTTACTTTATAAAAGAAATGGAGATTGTAGACCGAATGAAAAAAATGGAAGACCGGGAAATCAATCCAAATTTTGATTATCATACTTTAGTTTCATTATCAAAAGAAGCCCGCGAAAAACTGATGAAGATAAAACCACGCACTTTGGGCCAGGCTTCGCGAATTTCGGGTGTATCACCCTCAGATATTTCGGTTTTGATGGTTCATGTGTCAAGATAAAACGTAAAGCATTGATAATTAAATAATTATAAAATATCTTTTTAAATCAATTATTTCGGATTTTTAATAGTGGAGTTCATAAAAATATAAAAATCGCTTATATCGCCTAAAAACTATGTTAAATCAAAAACCGGCCAATTTTTACAATTTTCTCCTCTATATTTTTGTTGTTTTGTTGATTTCTGGCTGCGCTGCGCAACAACAGCCTCAGGGAGGCCCCCGCGACGTAACCC
>NZ_JBFUKF010000360.1:0-5046 GCF_056400985.1 Mucilaginibacter sp. P4_G9
AAATAATACTTAACTCACTTTTACAACTTCTCATTACTTAAAATTATTTAAATCTATTTTTTTAAAAATTTAGCTTTCCCCAACGAGTTGCCGCTATTATTTTTCAATTCAACAATATAAACACCTGGTTTAAACTGCGACACGTTTTCGCTCCAGCTATTATTGTCTGATGTTTTTTGCATTACTAATGTACCGGTTGCATCATAAATATTTAGTTTATAACTTGATGCAGCGGTGGTTGTTTTGCCGTTGGTTACGTTTACATTTAAGGTTTCGGCCGTTGGGTTGGGATAAAGGCTAAACATACTTGCATTGCCGCTTTTATCATAGTAAATATTTACCGGACCCGAGTAAGTGATGTTACCAAACAGATCAACTTGTTTTAAACGATATACGTTATTACCCGTATTAGGTGTTTTATCGGTGTATTTGTAAATGGTGCCTCCATTGCTTTGTGTTTGATAAACAGGAGCGTAATCTGTACTGCTTATTCCCTGTTTTTCTAAGGTAAAGAAATAGTTGTTACCTTCATTATAAGTTCTCCAGGTTACCAATACCCCATCGGTTGCTTTTTGAGCTGTAAAGGTTGCCAATTGATATTTTGGCCCGGGTACCTGTTGAATAGACAACTCAAAGCGGTTGGCACCAAACGTAGTGGTATCTGTTGTTACAATGTTGAAGTTATATGACTTGTATTTGCCAATATCCAGGGAATCTTTTTTGAAATGATCAACCAGGTAAACTTTGTACTTTACAGTATCCATGTTTTTAATGTCCAACAGGTTTAATTTATATAAACCACTGGTAGGGGCTTTTACAAACAACTTAACCCTTTTGCCTTTTTCTTTATAATCAGCTAATTGATTGATGCCTGTTCTTACACCATCTAATGAGTAACTCGACATGTACACGTTACCGCCATCAATGTCAAGCGCGTCTTCTATATTATAGAAGTTGTCATCATAGTTTTTACTAAAATAAATACCACAGGCGGCGTTTACAAGGGTATCCTTGTTGATTTGCAAATGTAAGCCAACAAGTGAGTTTTCTTCAGGAAGCGAGCTGGCTAATGATTTATTAAACAAGGCTATGTCTCCTTTGGTACTCATTAACAAGGCAGGCGTAGTAGATTTGCTGATAGTGGGGTAGGCTACTTTTTCGCTCTCCTTAAAAGTAACAGTTTTAGCGCCGGTATTAAGGCCCTGTATAATAAAGCCCTGGCCGCTAACTATATATCTGCCTGCTTTAGGGTCAGAAGTAGTACCATCGGTTTTATAAGAAATGTACTTTTGACCGGGTTCAGTCATTTCCCAAAAAATATTACTAACTGTAGGATTATCTGTTGAGAAAGTATTTAAATCAATTGTACTGGCATATGGGTTGCCTATCTGGTTGTAGCCCGGTAAAACACCTCCGTTACCACCAACAGTGTAGGGTATGGTGGTAGTACCTAATTTCCAGAATTTAACCGGTACATTTCCCTGATTTAAATAACCAACAGCGGTAACGGTTGTGTTTTCCGGAGATGGCCTTGCGGCTGACGAAACAGCGGTACTGCTGTTATCACCAATAAAGAAGAATAGGTAACTGTTGCCAACAGGTATACTTACTAAAGGTGTGGTAACAGCTGGTGAACCCGATATGGTAGAAACAGTTGTTCCTGTAATGCTTTGTATACCCACATTTTTGCCTGCAACAAAAGAAGTATTATTGGTTGTTTTGGTTTCATCATATAGATATATAGATGGATTACCGCTGGTAACAAAAAAACCCGTTCCCGGGCCACCGGTTAAAGCGCCACGGTAAGTAGTGCCGCCAAATGATTGCGAAACGCTTAAATAACCAAGACCTAAATTGCCACCACCCGTTATATTTGAGGTAACATTAACAGGYGAYGAWACGAGGCGATATCCCCTGTARCCGCTACCRCCTGTTATRTAACGCTGTACATTCACATTCCCGGTAATAACTGCATTTGTAGGGATCTGAGCAACGGTGGCTGTTGATGACGCATCTGATTTAAGCGTTAATGCGCCGTTTGCATTAAGTTTTGTTGTGGCGTTAGCCATGGTAAGTGTTCCGGTACTTGATACGGCAAAGCCACCAGAGCCCGACATTGTTTTAATGGCGGTTGTAAGGCTGCTGCCCTGGAAAGTAACTTTGTTGAAAGTTGTGCCTGTAGTACTTACATCACTCAGGGCTTGCGCTGTTGTTAAGCCATTAAAATAAGTTGTCCCGGTACTTTGTGTATAAACGCCACCAAGGTTATTGGTATAATTACCTGCAATACTTAGATCTGCCGAACCTAAGGCAAGCGTACCGCCACTATTATTAGTGACATCTGCAGTAACTGTTATTGGCCCGGCATCTTGAGTTACAGTTGCAGCATTTGTCCAGCTACCGCCAACTGTAATGGTTGGGTCATTTGCCACTAAACTAACAGCCCCACCACTTGTATTCCAGTTCGCGTTTATGGTAAGCAATCCACCGTCAACGGTTTTTGCACTCGCGGCAGATAAGGTTAAGTTGTCGTAATTGGGCGTTGCGCCAATTGCTGCATCATTGGTAGTGTAAACGGTTTGAGTGCCCGAAGTAGCCGCATAGTTTACGATGCCCGTGCCGCTGCCGCCATTGGTAAAGTCAACTTGCCCGCCAGTTGCAACTGTAATAGGCGTTGTCCCCAATAAATTAAGCGTGGTGTTGCCTGTTCCCGTATCTCCGTTATAAACGGCCGAATTGTTTGTATTGTAGTTGGAGTTTGTAGTGGTGATATTGTTGGCTGTAATAACACCGGTATTTAAATTAAAAATAGGGTTGTTAGTGCAATAGCCAGTTCCAGAAAATATAAATAAAAAGGTGTAGGTTCCTAACGCAGAACTTGTAGAATTCAAATTGAGATCCCCGTTTATTGTTAGGACAGGAACTGAGCAATTTAAAGTAGTGGAATTGTTTGTTGGCGATGTTCCACCTCCGAAAGTTACATCACCGCTTGGTGCCGGAGGGGTAGTAGCATCGCCTACTGTAAATGAGCTACACGTAAGCGTACCAGTTCCCGCGCCGGTAATTGTTGTTGTAACACCGCCATTGCTGCTGTTATGGTATTGGGTAATACTGCCATTTACAGTTAAGGTGTAGGTAGTATTTATGGTTAAAGTGATAGCTGGAGTGCCGGTTAAGGTGCTTTTTAACGGACCAAAAATCAAACTTGCTATAGCAGGGACGGTACTTTGTACGATAGGTTGATTTTTAAAAGAAACAACACCAATACGGGCAATAGCAGTAGACGTTGGCACAACCCCCGAACTCCAGTTTCCTGTATTGTTCCAGTTGTTATCTGATGCTCCCGTCCAATCAATTGTAGTTGCAAAAGTTATAACGTTACCATTTGATGAGGGACCTGTATAGGTAATTGCACTACTGTTACTATTTCCAGTGAATGTGCTTAGGCCAGTTACAGTAATTGTACCGCTGGGTGTGCCTCCATAATTTAGTTGACTTTTCACAGTTGCGTTTATAAAATAATAACCAGGCACAGAGTACGAGCCATCCGTATTGCCCGATGAAGAAATATAATCTGTAAATGAAAAATCTTGAATAGCATTTCCAGTAAGTTGAACGGAACTTACTAACGCATCAGTCGCTGTTGAAAAATAAGAATCGTCTGATCTATATAAGCTGCCTGTTCCATTAAAATAGCCTTCAAAACTAGCCCCCGTTGTAGTTAAGGCAAATTGATTAACAATAAAATTGCCGCGCGACATTATTTTTAACCCATACATGTTAACATTTTGATTTTCTGTATACGCCGGCTGGGTTATATTATTAGTTGCATCGTTTGCTCCAACGGCAGTAAATTGAAGCACCCGGGTGTACATATCTAATTTATCAAACTGAAACCTTCTGTTTGTTGCAGATGATGTTGTTGTTTCAAGATAGCTGTAGTAGTAGGTGCTATATCCATTTCCGGTTGTACCAAGAGAAATTGTTGCCAATGTTTTGGCCGTTGTCATACCGGCAACATAAACATCTTTATATATTGCCCAGCTACCACCCTTTAATCTTTGAACTTTAATTATATAAGTTTGCTGATCATTTGCCATTGTTGTAGACAAGATAGAATTATACCTCCCAGATCCGGAAGCGTTGTCATAGCGGTATCTTAAAACAAGATTTGTTCCAACATGAGAAATGTAAAACCCCTGCATATTATTTGCGGTATAGCTATTAGCGATAAGCCAATAGCGCCATGAATTTGATGCAGATGTCATTTGATCCGGGTCTGCTGGCCCTGTTGTGGTATTATTACGGTATAAAAAATTCCACTCCCAGTCATTGGAGCTTAAATTAATGTTACCAGATCCATTGCCAACAAAATTCCACCTTACAGCACCTATCGCATTGGTTGTATTTGTAGCCAAACTTGTTGAACCTTCAAGTGGGGAGGTAGTAGATGCATCAAGCGTGGTACTTGTGCCAGCCCTGTTGGCGTTACCTAATGACGATGATCCTAAAGATGAAAGCGTACCGGCAGTTGCGGTTTCAAAATTGTTGTAGTAATAAGTGGCATTATCACCAGTCTCTTGGGCATAAGCAATCGCCGTAAAGAAAACCAGCCATCCAACTAATAAAAATTTAAGTAAA
The DNA here is from genome assembly GCF_056400985.1 of Mucilaginibacter sp. P4_G9. Classification (NCBI taxonomy): domain Bacteria; kingdom Pseudomonadati; phylum Bacteroidota; class Sphingobacteriia; order Sphingobacteriales; family Sphingobacteriaceae; genus Mucilaginibacter; species Mucilaginibacter sp. P4_G9. The sequence goes on from NZ_JBFUKF010000360.1 coordinate 4,642, forward strand.
CGTGTTTTCAAATGAATAGGGGTTTAATGGACTATGGCAAAAAGAATGCTAACAAAAAATTACCCATAAAAATACATAAATTATTAATAATTAAGCTCTTTAAATATAAATACGGTAATTTAATGTGTGAAAAATTATAATATTTGTAATTTTGATGTTTCCTTAAAGTTATTATTGTTTACCCATAGTGGGGAATTATTTCCTTGTAAAAAACTATGTTTTTGGTGTTTTCGCAGCTATTAAAAATTGAGCGTATTAGTTACTTAAATTAATTGGAAGGTTAATGGTAAAAGGAGGAGGCAAAACGGATTAGAAGGAGGAAAAATTAGTAAAATAGGAGGAAGGTAAAGGCTTTGTGGTGTGCCATAGTGGGTTTGTACGCCCCATTGGGGCGCTGTATTTCCC
>NZ_JBFUKF010000361.1:0-5027 GCF_056400985.1 Mucilaginibacter sp. P4_G9
AAAGCTAACTCTGTAAGGCGGGGATTGCTTCGTGCCTCGCAATGACGCGTGGATGTTTTAACATTTTTATTTAATTATAATGAGTATTTCAATTCCTGAACTTTTGGTTAACGACAGGTTTATATTACCAGGCGATCAGGAAAAGATCAAAAAATTTTCAGAAAGATCGGGGATGTCATACGTTAAGATCGCCCTTAACTTTGGTTATATCTCCCGCAAAAACTACGACCGCTCATTAAGTAACGCCGGTTATCAATTTGCACAAATAAGGGACGAAGCTTTTGACCCCGAGGTGCTGAAAAAGGTAGAACTGAAATTCGCCAATGACCATCTTGCGCTGCCGCTGCGGATACAGAACAACCGGGTGGTAACCCTCATGGCAGATCCAACCAACCAGTTATTTTTGGATTTTATAAGGTTCAACTATGATATGGAACCCGAAATTATTGTAGCCTATGACCTTGACATCACCTGGCTAAGCCATAAGCTGCTTGGAGAAAAATATGTTAAAGCCTCGGTATACGAACTTTTAAGGCGCGACCCAAAAAGTTCGGCATCCATCACCTTTACAACCCCGCAACTGGTTTTCATTTTTAGCCTGCTGGCTTTCATTGCGGTAGGGATGGTGTTAAACTTCAAAAATACGTCTATCGCCATAAACGTGGTTATCAGCATGTTTTTCCTGGTGGCTATTATATTTAAGCTGTTCCTGGCATTAGTGGGTTCTCGGTTCGAGCTGCACCAGGCTGTTTCCAAAGAAGAGGTACGCAATGTTGTTAATGATGATTTGCCGCCCTACACTATACTTTTACCGGTTTACAAAGAGGATAAGCTGATCAAAAAACTCATCTGGAACCTACAAAGTTTAGATTACCCGCGCGAGCAGCTTGATATTAAACTACTGATTGAAGAGGATGATGATAAAACACTAAAAGCTGTTCAGAACCTCGATTTCCCGGGTGTTTTTGAAGTGATTGTTGTGCCTTTTCACATGCCAAAAACCAAACCGAAGGCTTGTAACTACGGTCTGCATTTTTCAAGGGGAACGTTTTTAACCATTTATGATGCCGAAGATATCCCCGATACAGATCAGCTTAAAAAGGTGGTAGCCCTGTTTACCAAATTACCGGAGCATTACATCTGCATCCAAAGCGCGCTCAATTACTTTAACCGTAACGAGAACTTTCTTACCCGCATGTTTACCCTTGAGTATTCCTATTGGTTTGATTACATGCTGCCCGGACTGGATACCCTTGATATCCCCATCCCCCTGGGCGGCACCAGTAACCACTTTAAAATGGACGCGCTGATTGAGCTGGGCGCCTGGGATCCGTTTAACGTAACCGAAGATGCCGACCTGGGCGTACGTGCATATGCCAAAGGATATAAAGTAGCCATCATCAACTCTACTACTTATGAGGAAGCCAACAACGAACCCTTTAACTGGATCCGCCAGCGGTCCCGGTGGATAAAGGGATATATGCAAACCTACCTGGTGCACATGCGCAACCCGGCTGCCCTTGTTAGAAAAATTGGCTGGAAAGGTTTCCTGGGCTTTAATTTTTTTATTGGCGCCACATCGGCTACATTTTTGGTTTATCCGCTGTTACTGTCTATTTTTATTTGTTACCTGGTATTTGATTTTTCAACCATCCGCAGCCTGTTTCCCGATTGGGTTTTGTTTATGGCCATATTTAACCTGATGGTGGGCAACATCCTGATGATATACGTAAACATGATGGCCGTATTTAAACGCAGGTATTTTGAACTGATATTGTTTGCCATTGCAAATCCTATTTACTGGTTAATGCATTCGGCGGCGGCATACATGGGTTTATACCAGTTAATAACCAATCCGTTTTATTGGGAAAAAACAAACCATGGTTTAAGTAAAGTTAATAACCCCACAAACGTTGTTAAATGATCATATCAAAAAACCAATTTGTGTTTATAGTAACTGTAATGCTTGCCGCGTATTATATGGTAGTGGGTGTTTATATGAACCATTGGGGCTACTATAACCAGGAAAGCATTTTTTACATCGAAAAAACCAAAATCATTTTTGATGGTCTTGGTAACCGCATAAAAATAATGGGCCTTACAGCACCGCTTTTACCTTTTTATGGCGCCATCATTTTTAGTTCCATCAATACTTTCCTGGCGCCGGTAATAGCATCGGCATTAGGCACGGCGGCTCTGTTTTACGTTATTGCATCGGCAATGAACTCCCGTATAAAAGACGACGACTTTTACCTGTGCATAGTTGCGTTATTGTTCTTTTTTCATCCGGGGATGCTGTATGTAGCTACATCGGGTAAGGCAATTTACCTGGTGCTTATCTTTTTTTTCCTGTTCTTTTATAACCTGTTGAAGTTTTACCGGTCAAACACCACGTTTCACGTTTCGCTGGCCAGTATCTCGCTGGTTACATTGATTTTTTGCGACTACAAGTTTATATGGATCTGCCTGTTTTTTATCCCGCTGGTATTGGCCATTACCCTGCAAAGCTTAAACCTTGGCGAAAAGGAATCCATCTTCAGGCTGTTTTTGAGTTTCAACAATCCATCGCTGCGCCGTAAGCTTGTGGGTAAAACGGCCGCTATTTACATCATCCTGTTTATACTGCCAATAGCATCGGTTATATGTTATAAGCTGCTCAATTTAACCCATGCCAGCGATCTCAACTACTTTATCGAAAGCCCGTACGCCACCTGGAATGTACTGGTAGATAAGCTTAATTACGATATGACCACCGCGGCCGTCAACTACCGGCTGCCCGATGTTTCCATATTGGTTTCGGCAAGGGTTATTTATTTTTGCCCGCTTATTTTGGTGGGTATTTACCTTTTCAGAGAAAGCACCTACCAGGCGCTAACCATTTTAACGCCATTTGCGTTTGTGGAGTTTTTGCACATGAAGTATGATAAGCTGTTTATTACTTATGAGTACTACCTCATCTTTCTTATTCTTGCCATATTATGCCTCGTGTTTAAAGCCAAAACCGTCCGTAACCAAAAACTGTTTAAAATTATCATCGTGTTTGTGGTTTTGCTGCAATTATATACCGGGTACATTTTTCTGTCCAGATCATTTATACATGATGAGAAGAGTTTCATCACAACCCTTATAAACCGAGGCTCCAATACCGACCAGGCCGAAACAATAGAAATGGCTACCTACATTAACAGCCTGCCACAAAATACACATATATTGATGGATGATGCGGTATCGTACCCTGTTGCAGCATTTACTACTGATATTAAAAGGTTAACCCTGCCCTACCAAAACATTTTTTTAAGCGCCATAGAAACCCCTTACCATTACGCCGACTATATACTTATTGCCACGCCTAAAAATCCATTCACAGGCTATACACAGCTCAACGATAAATATATTCCCCTCATCAGGAAGGCTAACAGTGGTATCAACTACAAACGTGCTTACGAAACCGATAACTGGATCCTGTACAAGATCATCTCTATAAATTAACTTTTAACTGTCCTATAACTGAAGCAAAGACCTGCCCGCAACGGGAGGTTTTTTTGATTTGAATTAGAGTCACCTCCAATCCGTCAATTGCAAGTGGCAAAATCCGGAGACCCTGAAGGAGGGAATATCAAATCGACGAAAGACTAAGTTTAACTGATAATATTGCTTTTGCTATCCTTCCCCATCCAAAACCGGCGAGCCCATAATAAACCAGGCTTTCGCGATTTTATCATTTGCAACTTCATAAATACAAAGCGCATCAATATGCCCAGGTCCATCCGCGAAAGTGCGCGAAACAACCTCAAAGTCCACAACCTTATTGTTGAGCACTGTACGGGTAATTAGTTTGCCAAATAAATTGGGTTCTTTAAACCGGGTAATATGCCGTTCGCGAATAGCTGCCGCGCCGTTAGCTAACAAGGTATCCGGAAACTCGTAATACAAAGCATCATCGGCCCAGCAAGTCATAAACAAATCAATATCACGGGCATTGTAAGCATCCAATTGTTTTTTCACTATTTCTTCCATAGTATTTAAGGCGGTATTTTCCATCGGGAGTTTATTTAGATGAGCTAATATAGGGGATAGGATGGTATTCTGAGTTGTGTGRCTGCATGATTATGGAGTGTTAAGGGTGCTGGAAACCCCACAAATATACCACCCGTCATCCAACAAAGTGGTGACACTATTTTGTCAGTACCCGGAAGGTGTTCCAAAGGATCACCGGCGGAGCATCCCAGCGTCCCGGCAGGCAGCCGGGATGGTGGATCAAGGGATCAAAAAGGGATGCTTAATAATTCTCATACAAACCTTGATATTTCTGCACTTTTCTTCACTTTTTCTCTTTAAAACAACCCTAAAAGTCCCCCTTTTCTGATCATTTATGGCACGAAACTGCTTGCTGTAAGCCAATCGCCTTCTTTTTGAATTTTGACTTTTGAATTTTGACTTTTCAAAGGTTTACCTGGAAATAAAGGTGCACAAAAAAGCCCTTGACTGTTTCCAGCAAGGGCTTGATTTAAGATTGGGCACCGACCTACTCTCCCACGTTTTACCGCAGTACCATCGGCTCTGGCGGGCTTGACTTCTCTGTTCGGAATGGGAAGAGGTAGACACCGCCGATATAGGCACCTGAATTTCTTTTGTTGATTGGTCATTGGTCAGTAGTCATTAGTGACTGCCTGGCGCATATGCTCAACTGATATTTTTATTTGTTCCGGATTTCATCAATATGCTCAGCCCAATGACTAATGACCACAAACAATGACATATTATTGAAAGAAGTTCTTGATTAAAGAAAACAACAGTATTAGTTTTTGTCAGTGAGGGGCACTCATTTATGATCAGTATTGCTACTCACCATTCACTACTCACCCCTCACCATTATTACCTGCTATGAGAAAGCTTCGGGCAATTAGTATCACTCGGCTATGATGTCACCACCTTTATACCTATGACCTATCAACGTAGTAGTCTCCTACGACCCTCAATGGAAGTCTCATCTTGTGGCTAGTTTCGCACTTAGATGCTTTCAGCGC
>NZ_JBFUKF010000362.1:0-5018 GCF_056400985.1 Mucilaginibacter sp. P4_G9
AATGCCCTGCAGGGTTTCCTCAACAATGGTGTTTGATTCTGCGAGTTTATCTTGCGCCTGCCGTGAGAGTTTACGAATAAACTTTCCGAAAAATACAGCGAATGCCACCAGGAATGGTAAAATAGCAAGTAGGGCAAGGGTTAATTTTATGGATACCACTGCCAGCAAAATAACACTGCCCACCATGATCACCAACTGCCTGATGATTTCGGCTATGGTAGTTGTTAATGTATCCTGTATTTGAGAAAGATCGGCAGATATGCGGCTGTTTAATTCACCAACACGACGGTTGGCAAAAAAGTTCATAGGTAGAGTGATGAGCTTAAAATAGGTATCGCGCCTGATATCAGCCAATGAACGCTCTGCCACCTGAACAAACCATACTACCCTGAAAAATGAAACAAATGCCTGGCCAAATAATAAGATAAACCCAAAAACTGCAATGCCATTTAGGCTATGCGGGAGGTATTGGCTTACAAATTTGCCCTGGGCCGCATCAATTAATGAACCTAATATTTTAGGGAAAGCAAGCCCAACCAAACTCGATATAAACAAAAATAACATTCCTGCTATAAACTTCCACCGGTAGGGTTTTATGTATGTGAGCAGCTTCCGTATGTTTTGGATGCTCTGCCTGTTTATTTTTGCTTTGGGTAATTCGGTCTCGGTCTTAGCGCCACTGTTCAGTCGTCCTCTTGCCATTTATAGTTTTATAGTTACGGGCGCTAAATTACACCTTAACTTTGTTTCTTTTGTAAAGGAGATATAAAATTGACGCAAGCATGAAGGCAATTACAATTATATAGATGGTATGTGAATTGCCCTTTTGTTCTGCGTTGGCTTTAAGTTCTGCATTTTGTTGTTTGAGCTTTCTTATAGTGGCTATAAAGTTCCGGTTAATAGTTTCTGCTTCCTGACTATGACTTTGGATCTGCCTTTGCTGAAAAGCTCGGTACTCCAATAAAATTTTTAGCTCCTTGTAAATATTGTCGTCTGTTTTTACAATGTCCATCAAAATACTGTTCGAGCGGCGGATATCGTCCTTAGTTTGAAGGCCGAAGATTCCGGTGTGCTGGCTTAAACTTTGACTATACTGTCCAAATTTTTGCTTACGCGAAGCCAGCATATTGTTGATTTTTTTACGCTGAAGCTGGTATGCAATAGAATCGGCGTTAAACTGCGATTGTGCAAAAAGATCGCCCACGGCAAAAAAACATAGCAAGCCAAGTAGTATTAGTTTTCTCATATGTTAATTTTACTGAAACTCGATGATCACCTTATCATTAAGGTTTAAACCTAATAAACCACTCGCGTTTCCTTTATTTATAGCAATTTCTAAATGGTCGCTGATGCCAAAAAGGCATAGTTTTTCGCCTACAGGAACTTCATTATAGTGCCAGCTAAGATGGTTAATAGTTTCGTTACGTTTAAAATTAAGTACAAAACGACGGCCCTGCTGTACACTGTTAAAAAACTCCTTGGTAATGTTGGTAATCACATTTTGAAACGAATCGATATAAATAACAACACCTTTTATCAGGTTTTTTTCGATAACAGGCTGCAGGTTCATTTTGTTTTCTATTTCATGTACCGGAAGGCCAATCTCGCTAAGCTTTCCGCCTTTTGCCAGGTGACAAGCTGCCTTTACAAAAATATCGGCGAGGGGAAAATGGAGAAATTTAAGGTCTTGCATAATGTTGATCTCTACAATCTCTTCCGGGTCGGTATCAAACATCAGGGAGRAAATTCCATTATCGGCACCTACAAAATAATGTTTTTTGTACCTTACGGCCAGGTACTTTGTATGATCGCTATAAACAGTATCGATGCCTATAAGGTGCACCGTGTCTTCGGGGAAGTAATAAAAGCTGTTCTTTAATATAAAGGCGGCCTGTTGCACATTAAAAGCCGCTACACTGTTGGTAATATCAACAATATTAACTGTAGGCAACAATTTATAGATACTTCCCTTTAAAGTAGCCTGGTAAATGTCCTTATCGCCCAAATCAGTAGTTAATGTTATTATTGCCATTAATTTTATAATATTTATTGCTAATCTTGTAATAGCATTTGAAGCTACAAATATTCAATTTTTAATTCATAAAAATCCTTAACTAAAAAATCAAATTAGTATTGAACGAACTTAAGCTATCAATTGAAAACGTAAATCCAGCCGTATTGTGGGGGCCAAATAATGATCATTTTGAGATCATTAAGAAACAATATCCCAAGCTTAAATTAGTTGCACGAGGCAACGAAATAAAAGTTTTGGGTGATGATCACGAACTAAATGTTTTCCAGGAAAAATTTTCTCATCTGCTGCAACATGTTGAAAAATTTGAGAACCTGAACATTACCGATCTTGAACGTATTTTAGGATCAAAAGTTAATATAGGGCCGTCAACTGACCAGGTAACCGATAAATTTGCCAGCGGCGAGGTTATAGTTTTTGGCCCGAATGGAGTAATGGTGAAAGCCCGTACTGCCAACCAGCGTAAAATGGTTGATAGCATTAATCAAAGCGATATTCTTTTTGCCATAGGGCCTGCAGGTACTGGTAAAACCTATACTGCAGTTGCATTAGCTGTACGTGCCCTCAAGAATAAAGAAATAAAGCGTATTATTTTAACCCGCCCGGCAGTTGAAGCAGGAGAGAACCTCGGCTTTTTACCCGGCGACTTAAAAGAAAAAATCGACCCGTATCTGAGGCCGTTATATGATGCCCTTGATGATATGATCCCGGCAGAAAAACTTAAGTTTTACCTGGAGAACCGTACCATTGAAATTGCACCATTGGCATTTATGCGCGGCCGTACCCTTGATAATTGCTTTGTGATATTGGATGAGGCACAAAATGCTACTGATATGCAGCTTAAGATGTTCCTGACACGTATGGGGCCATCTGCAAAGTTTATTGTTACAGGCGACGTTACGCAGATAGATTTGCCCAAAAAGCAACAATCCGGCCTGCATACAGCGCTGCGCATATTAACAGATATAAAAGGCATTGAAATAGTGTACCTAAGTGGCGAAGACGTAGTACGTCATAAGCTGGTACGTAAAATATTAGCCGCTTACGGGGATATACAATAGGTTGGTGAATAGTGAATGGTGAATAGTCGGAAAATTAATATCACCATTAACCGCTCACTACTCACCACTCACCACTCACTAATATGAATTCAATAAAAGAGACACATTTTAATTTCCCCGGGCAAACCGGTTATTATAAGGGTAAGGTACGGGATGTTTATACCATAGATAATAAGTATCTGGCCATGGTAGTATCTGATAGGATCTCGGCATTTGATGTTGTACTGCCCGAGGCTATTCCTTATAAAGGACAAGTGCTTAACCAGATAGCCGCCCGTTTTTTAAAGGCTACAAGTGATATTGTACCTAACTGGGTTATATCGGTTCCGGATCCAAGTGTTACGATAGGCCGTATTTGCGAGCCTTTTAAGGTAGAAATGGTAATTCGCGGATATTTAGCCGGCCATGCGGCACGGGAGTACAATGCCGGCAAGCGACAGGTTTGCGGTGAAACACTGCCTGAAGGTTTGAAGGAAAACGATATCCTTCCCGAGCCCATAATTACGCCAACTACCAAAGCTGCGGTGGGGCATGATGAAGATATTTCAAAAGAAGAGATCCTGGCACGTGGCATTGTATCTGCCGGTGATTATGCCCAATTGGAAAGTTATACCAAAGCGCTGTTTAAACGCGGTACCGAAATTGCTGCAAAACAAGGACTTATACTGGTTGATACCAAATATGAATTTGGAAAGGTTGATGGTGAAATTTATTTGATTGATGAGATTCACACCCCTGATTCTTCAAGGTATTTTTACAAGGAAGGTTATGAGGAGCGTCAGCAAAAAGGCGAATCACAAAAACAGCTTTCAAAGGAGTTTGTAAGAAAATGGCTTATAGAAAATGGTTTTCAAGGTAAGGATGGGCAGGTTGTTCCTGTTATGACAAAAGAAATTGTTGAATCAATATCTGAACGTTATATTGAGCTTTATGAGCAAATTACAGGAGAGGCATTTGTAAAATCGAATACCATGAATGTTTTGGATAGGGTAGAAAATGCTATAAAGCATGCGCTTAATAACATGTAATTTTTATTTCCAAATAAAATAATCTTATCTTAGCTTAATAATTTTCAATAAGAATGAAATTTGCTGTCGATAAACACGAGAAATACATTTTAGTGAAGCTCAATGAATCAAAATTGAATTCATTAGTAACACCTCAGTTAAAATCTGAGCTGATATTGATCAATACGGAAGGGCAAAGAAATATCATTCTTGATCTTTCTCAAGTTAAATTTGCCGATTCATCTGGCTTAAGCAGTCTGTTGGTTGGGCATCGTCTATGTAAAAATGCGTCTGGCGTATTTATTCTTGCGGGTTTAAATGATGCTGTTTCGCGTTTGATCACTATTTCTCAATTAGATAACGTACTAACCATAGTACCAACTTCTGAAGAAGGCGTCGATCTTATTTTCATGGAAGAAATTGAAAAAGAACTTAAAAAAGAATCAAGATAACCCAATGATTGTTTACCGGGTATGAAATTTGAGGTAACAATACTTGGAAGCAGTTCTGCCACCCCCATTTTTAACAGAAATCCTACAGCACAAGTGCTCAATATTAATGATCACTTGTATTTAATTGATTGCGGCGAAGGTACCCAGCAGCAAATGCTGCGCTTTGAAGTTAAAGCAAGCCGCATCGATTACATATTTATCAGCCACCTGCATGGTGATCATTACCTGGGCCTGGTAGGTTTGCTTTCGTCAATGCACCTTAACGGACGAAAAAAAACGCTATATCTTTTCGGCCCTCCGCATTTAATGGAGATCATTGACCTGCAATTAAAATATTCTGAAACTACGCTTCATTTTCCGTTGGCGTTTACCCAAACCAATGCGCAAAAAGCCGAAGTTATTGTGAATAATAATGATATCATCATAGAAACAATTCCGCTAAATCACCGGATTGACTGTACCGGTT
>NZ_JBFUKF010000363.1:0-4991 GCF_056400985.1 Mucilaginibacter sp. P4_G9
GTGTAGTAGGGTTCGTTCCTAACAATTTTGCGCCGGTAGTGGACGGCGTTGCGCTGCCTCATGACCCTTTTGATCCTTTTGCGCCAAAAATTTCAAAGGACAAGCCGCTGATGACCGGCTGGAACGAAGATGAATGGGCCTTTTTTGCGATGTATTCGCGTGATACAGGTGCACTCAAAAACGATTTTACATTTGAGGCATTACAAACAAAAATCCAACCGGAGTTTGGTGCTGATACGCAGAAAATAATTGAGACCTACAGGAGGACCAGGCCGAATGCATCTGCAAGCGATATCTGGATGGCTGTTAAATCAATAAATATGATGGGACTTGGCACTATTGCGATCGCAGAAAGGAAAGCGGAGCAACATGGCGCCCCTGTGTATCTGTATAATTTTGGTTATAAATCTGAGGCAAAGGTCCCTGACACTGATTATCCTTTCGGTACGCCCCATGCCATGGATATCACATTCAAATTCAACAATGAAGTCCCCGGGGCGCCGGCCGGTTTTTTAAGCGGGAACAAGCCTGAGCGCTTTGTTGCATCCCATCATATGGCGGAATTATGGACTAATTTTGCAAGAACAGGTAAGCCTGCCGCGAAGGATGTTCCCGAGTGGCCGGCTTATAATCTGAAAGACCGGCCCACCATGCGCATTGATGCTAAATGCGAAGTAATTAATGACAGGTACAAGGAAGAACTGGCGATGTGGCGGTCGATAGGCCGAATAGGCTATCACTCGCTTAATTCAAGGTAACCAAGCTTATACCTTTCAAGTGGTGAAAGCGGCATCAGGCCTGCATTATTGATCAGCACATCGATGCGGCCGAATGTCCGGACCGCTTCAGCTACCAGCGTTTTGACCTGCTCCCGGCTCGTTACATCAGTTGCAATAGCCAGCGCTTTGCCCCCATGAGCACTGATCTTCTCAACAGTCGCCACGCATCTGGTGAATATCCGAGTGGCAAACAGAGGCGAATTTACATCGATCAAAATATCATTATCACCTATCGGCCTGCGCTCAAACTCTCAAAGGCTGAGCTTACCGGATTCATCTTTAGCAGCATAACCTTTTGATTTAATGTTTACCGGGGCAAATTGCAATTGATCTTTAGCAAAAAGCGAAGATGCTCCTGCCAGCATAAGGCCGGTACCTAAAACCGATGTTTTTTTTATAAAATCCCTCCTGGGATTCATTTCTGTATCTAAATAATCATTTTTTATGGTCATATATGTTAATCAATGGTTTTAATGAATTTTGCCGGAATGCCACCTACAACTGTATTCGGTGCTACATCTTTGCTCACAACTGCACCTGCCGCAACAACGGCATTCTCGCCGATGGTCACACCCGGCAATATGGTGACACCTGCACCGATCCAGGCGTTGCGTTTGATAATAATGGCCTTACAGATCATACCCCGCCGGTCGGCCGGACTTAACGGATGATTTTCTGTAATAAGATTTACTTTAGGACCGATTAGCACATGGTCTTCCAGCGTAATACCTCCCATATCCAGAAAGGAACAGGCATGGTTGATAAATACATGTTTGCCTAAAGAAATGAACTTACCAAAGTTGGTGTAAAAAGGTGCAAACAGCGTCGTACTCTCATCAATGTCTGTGCCTATTATTTCGCTTAACTTTTTACGTACCTCGTCGATACCGGTTGATGTATTCAGTGCCGGAGACAAAGCCAGCGTTCGGGTTACCACCTCGTCTATCTTATAAAATTCCGGATCGGTAAGCGGCACTAACTCTCCAGATCTGAGTCTTTCAAAAATATCGTTACTCATGATAGTTGAATTATTTGCTTCTGCTGTATTCGCGCTCACTTATTTTATTATGCCAGGTTACTACGCCTTTTTTGGTATTTAGATTCGTTAACATTTGCGTAAAGCATGCGAAAGCGACCGAAAACGTGATCAGTGTGAGTACAAATGATGTCTCATAAGAATACATTTCGCATAGTGCAAAGTTAGCTATACGCTAACCCCGCAGTTTATGAAAATCAAACCGATAATTAAGAGATTCAAACTTCGGCTGAACGAAGTGAAGTGGGATTGGTTCCCGTCATACGTTTAAAGTAATTATTAAAATAGCTGGGGTAATCAAATCCCAAGGCGTAAGCAATATCGGCAATATTTAAGCTGGTGTGCTGTAAAAGGGCTTTCGCTTCACTGATGATTCGCTCAGCTATGTGATTTGTTGTGGGCTTCCCGGTCGCCTCTTTTACCATACGATTCAGGTAATTTACATGCAGGTTGAGATATTGGGCATAATCCTGTGCGGACTTTAATTTCAATGGGTTATCCGGGCCTTCAATCGGAAATTGTCTTTCGAGCAGTTCAAGAAAAACAGAGGTAATGCGGGAAGCGGCATTTTTATGCATATCAAAATTTTCAGAAGGCTCCAGCTTCATCGCCTCGTGCATGATAAGGTTGATGTAATTTCGGATCAAATCATCTTTATATACGTAAGAACTATTCTGCTCTTCTATCATCTTCTGAAAGATAGTGTTTAAAAATGCTCTTTGTTGTTCGGTGATCGTCAGTATGGGAGTTCCCCCTATTCGAAAGAATGGCGATTGTTGCAAAATATCCGACCGCTCTGAAACATTTAAAAATTCCTCTGAAAATAAGCAGGTATAACCTAGATACGTGCTTGAGATGGTTTCCCAGGAATAGGGCACATGCGGGTTACCAAAAAACAAAACTGTTCCTTCGGCTTCAAAACTCCTGTCAGCATAATGAATAATGCTTTTGCCGGTCGTTAAACAGATCTTATAAAAATCCTTTCGGCTATAAAATCGGGTAGCCTGACCGTCTTCTTCAATTTGGAAAACGTTGAAACCTTTTAATTTTAATTCACTGTTAAATTCTGAAATCTGGCGCAATGTCTTTTCTAACATATGCAAAATTAATAGTTTCAAACTAATACAATTAAAACTTTCTTCTACTTAATTGAGAAAGCGAATTTACTCGGGGGCATAGATATCAAGTCGAATTCTTATTCGGGTGCACTACGAAATAAAAAAATAAATCCAGCATTTACGGGGCCAATAAACCATTTGAAGATTTACTCCACCAGCTGTGCTAAAATGGCCGGCAACTGTTTCATCTCATCATGCTTTTTCAAACGCCCAACCGGTGATCTGATCAATTGCGCGCATAACTTTCCATCTGGGCATTTTTGGAAGTGATATCGAGACCACAAAATTGCCCGCCATTCGATTGTGTATGTAAAACGACGTAATAGATACCGCCAACCAGGAGGGCGGCTATTGCCCGAAAGTTTACGGGATTATTTTTGAAATGCAGGTCCGTCATTTCCAACAACTCTTGCCCCGCAGACTCCCTGGCATTATGGGTACTTTTCGTCATCGATCAGCATCAGTTTGGCATGTATGTATACAGGTTTCCGGCATCCATCCGCGTCCAGCCCGGCAATACCAGCAATCGAGAAGTTTTCGTATACAGCAAGAGCCGACGGTATCTGTGCCAATAAAGGCATCAATAAAACTACATCTACACCACGTTCGAGGGCATTTTTTAGAGGTGTTATAATTTCAGGAACATCTATTTGTTGATTCTCTATGTAAATAGTACGGCATGTAGCATTAATCGCAGTGCAATATTGCGTGAAATTGGATTGTTCACCCGCAACGATAACGAAACTTTTTCCGCCTGGCGTTGCTTTCCCATCGAAATATTGGCCGACATGTATAGTCCGCTGTATCTGCACTGACGCTTGCCCGCGTGCAATGGGTATTTCAACGGGAAATTCCAAATTAACTTCACTGCCGATGCCCCCAAGGCCATCTTCTATAGATCGTTCACTTGCTTCGTTCCACCGCTGAACAAAGTTATGATGAACATCGACAACAGATGGGCCCATTAGTTCGACGTAAACGTCATGATTATGCCCTCGCCATGATGCCCCGGTGAAACCATTGAATGGGGATTGAGATTGATCCCCCCGACAAAAGCTGTTTCATTGTCGTAACCGGCGTCGATCAGCCAGCTTTTCTGGTGTTGGCAAAAACCTGGATGTGCCCGATCCCAGCGAATTTTTACACCTGAATTTCGCTTATTGAGAAAATCAATATGATCGGCACTGCCCCAAACCGCGTTCTGCCTAAGCCATGCCGTTTCCTCGTCCGGTCTCCAGAAAATAAACCGGACATCGAGCCCTTGGCGACAGCTTTATCCAACACCTCCACATACTGCCCCGGCGATCCGGCATGACGAAGTTCGCCCATAAAAAAGTAACAGTAGCGTAAATTGTATGCTGTGCAGCCTCGATTGCCTTACAGATACGCCGGAATGCAGGTTCATCGTCTATCAACGGCTGCACCAAATTTCCTGAGCGAACGGGGTAGGATGCCGCGCCTGCGAAAGGAATTGTTGTGGTATTCAGCCTACGAATTTATAAAAAATTGATATAATGAATTAAATAAACCTGGATTTTTAGATTAGAGAACTTAATCAAATTGTTCTATACCATTTTAAACGAAAAACGTTCGCAAGTATTTAGCAACTTGCGAACGTTTGTGGTATCAGCTGGGATCGAACCAGCGACACAAGGATTTTCAGTCCTTTGCTCTACCGACTGAGCTATGATACCCCCTTTTGAGGAGTGCAAATGTAGTTTTCTTTTTCGGGTTTAGAAATTATTTTTTGAAAAAAAATTGAATTTTCGGTAGTATAGACAGTTGTTTTAAATAATCTCCCAACAAATCAGCTACTTAGCTTCTATGTTTTTTTTCGTTCTGAAAACTTTTTTCTGTGTCAACAATTCATTTAACTTTGAAAAAACTACTATGCACGCATAATGATTGCACAGCTAATATTTCTCATCCTATTTGTTGCCGCTGTTTACCTGTTCTCCAAAAACGCGGGTAAAATACGGCGCAATATCCTGTTGGGCCGCGATACCGATCGCAGCGATCAGCCTGGCCTGCGCTGGAAAACGATGGCCAAAGTAGCCC
>NZ_JBFUKF010000364.1:0-4977 GCF_056400985.1 Mucilaginibacter sp. P4_G9
CATCAATATTGGACGAACCGTCCAGTGGATCGATAGCTACGATATATTTGGCGTTGTTTGCCACCTCGGTATCTATCCGGATGATATCCTCGTTTTCTTCTGATGCTACGATACAGCATTCGCCACCGCTTGACAACGCAGATATAAATTGTTCATTAGAAAAAACATCCAGTTTCTGCTGGCTTTCTCCCTGGATATTCATACTGCCCGCCTGCCCCAGGATATCCATCAGGCCGGCTTTATTTACCTCCCGGTTGACGATCTTGGCAGCGATCCCGATGTCGCGCAAAAGCCTGGAAAGCTCCCCTTTGGCGTATGCAAAATCGGCTTGTTTTTCGATGATAAATTGTCCTAAAGTTTTAACTACCGGCATATGACTTAGTGTATGGTTTACGTTTTTATTGATACTAATTGGTTCAGCCAATATAAGCACTTATATCCTTAAAAAACAACATTTAAGCACAAAATATTTCATTTAGCACTAAATAACCGATATCCACCAACGGATACTAAGTGTAAAATAGGCAATATTCTAAACCTGTTATTCTGACAGTAAACACAGGGTTATAGCCGTTTTTTTTAAAACCGGTGCAAATTCAGCGATCTTTTAATCTTATCAGCCACAAATAGTAGTTTTTTTAGTTCTTTTTTCTAAATATAAATCACCCTATAGTTTCAGAGACCAAATAACCCAACCTTTACATTATTAAGGATGCTCAACATCCCGACCAACCAATTATAACTATTATTAAACTAATGAGACCTGTAAAAATCCTGGTGATCGGTGCCTGCGGACAGATCGGGACCGAACTGACAAGTGCCTTAAGATTGAGGTACGGCAGTAACAATGTCATTGCGGCCGACCGCTTTTTCGGCAGCCCGAATGAAGGCCTTTACCGGCAACTGAATGTTTTGAATATAGATGCATTAACACAACTCGTCCGTGAAGAAAGCATCACCCAGGTATACCTGCTGGCAGCCATGCTTTCGGCAAGCAGCGAACAGCACATCCATACCGCGTGGGAACTTAACATGAATGGTTTGCTGAATGTGCTAAAAGTAGCCGTTTCCCAGCGACTGGATAAAGTATTCTGGCCAAGCAGCATTGCTGTATTCGGTCCCGGGTCCCCCAGGCACCTTTGCCCGCAGGAAGCCCTTACAGAACCAAAAACGGTTTATGGCATCAGCAAACGGGCGGGCGAATACTGGTGCAGCTATTATTTTGATAAATATGGCCTTGATGTACGCAGTCTGCGCTATCCCGGCCTCATCTCCTCCACATCCCCTCCGGGTGGCGGTACCACAGATTACGCGATAGATATGTTTCACCAGGCCATTGAAAAAGGGCATTATACCTGTTTCCTGCAGGAAGATACCTGCCTGCCGATGATGTACATGGCAGACGCTGTACGTGCCACAATGGAACTGATGGAAGCGCCTGCCGAACAGGTTAAAATACGCACCTCTTATAACCTTTCTGCATTGAGCTTTTCCCCATGTGATCTGGCAGCAGCTATCCAAAAACATATCCCTGAGTTCGGGGTAACTTACCTGCCCGACAGTCGCCAGGCCATTGCAAATAGCTGGCCTGCAAGCATCAATGACCTGCCCGCCCGCACAGATTGGAACTGGCGGCCGCAATATGATCTTGACATGATGGTTAAGGATATGCTGAAAAACCTGGAACAGAAAAAAAGGTCGACAGAAACAGCGGAGACCTGGATCAAAGATGATAATTATGTTTTTACCCGCATAGATGAAGCATGAGAGAATTACAGATAACCCAAACCATAACTAACCGGGAAAGCCGCGCGGTAGAAACCTACCTGCATGAACTGAGCAGGTTAAACCCCGTAAGCACCGAGGAAGAAGTAACGCTGGCCAAGCGGATTAGAGAGGGCGACCAGGCGGCGCTTGACCGGCTGGTTAAAACCAACCTGCGTTTCGTGGTCTCTGTAGCCAAAAAATACCAGCGCCAGGGCATGCCGCTGTGCGACCTGATAAGCGAGGGTAACCTCGGGCTGATTAAAGCGGCCAAAAAGTTTGACGAAACAAGGGGATTCAAATTTATTTCTTTTGCTGTATGGTGGATAAGACAGAGTATCCTGGCGGCCCTAACAGAAAATTCGCGCATGATAAGGTTGCCGATGAACAAGATCCACGATATCTCGAAGATCAATAAAGCGATAGCCGCGGTAGAACAGGAAACCTTGCGCAAACCTTCGGCAGAACAGATTGCCGAACACCTGGCTACGTCGCCGGAAAAGGTTAACGACGCTTTATCTGTGGCAGCATGGATCAGTTCCCTGGATGCGCCTTACGGAGATGAAGACGAATATTCACTTCACGAGCAGCTGTTTGAAAAGGATAACTGTACCGATGGAGCCCTGGTGGCAGAAGACGCTTCATTGGAGATAACGTTGCTCCTATCCCGGCTAAATGAGCGGGAGCGCTCGGTGATCGATCTGTCTTTTGGGCTTTCCGGGAATGAGGAAGCAACATCTGCAGACATTGCCAGGCATTTAGGGCTCACCGGGGAACGCGTAAGGCAAATTCGTAATCAGGCGCTGCATAAACTTCGCAACACAAAAAAAATTTAAATGATCATGGTAAAACATATTGCCCAAAAGCTATCACTGAAAACCAGGATAAATTACCAGCTGCCAACTGTAAAATTGGTAGAACAAGCGCTGCAAAGGAAGGAAGGTATTTTAAACGATACCGGAGCGTTGGTAATCTGCACCGGGGAATTTACCGGCCGCAGCCCGGCAGATAAGTTTATTGTAAAAGATGCGCTGACGAAAAAAACCGTCGACTGGAATAAATTCAACAACCCGATAGCTGTGTCATCCTTTCTAATGCTCCGGCGTGACCTGATTGCTTACCTGAACCAGCAATCTGAAATATGGATAAGGGATGCTTATGCCTGTGCCAGCCCGGCATTCCGCATCAACATACGTATAGCCAATGAAAATCCTTCATCAAACCACTTTGCAGCCAATATGTTCATCGCTCCTGCTATTGAAGAGCTGGAAAACTTTGAGCCCGATTGGACCATTATCCATGCGCCAGGCTTTAAAGCCGACCCTGCAAAGCATGGCACCAGGCAAAGTAATTTTACGATTATCTCTTTTTCTCACAAAACCATCCTCATAGGAGGTACCGGCTATACAGGCGAGATAAAAAAGGGAGTATTTACTGTGCTTAATTTCATCTTACCGGTTGAGCACCGGGTGTTAAGCATGCACTGCAGCGCCAATGAAGGGCCGCAAGGCGACACCGCCCTGTTCTTCGGCTTAAGTGGAACGGGTAAAACAACCCTGAGTTCGGACCCATCGCGCAGGCTGATAGGTGATGACGAACATGGCTGGGATGATAAGGGCATTTTTAATTTCGAGGGTGGCTGTTATGCAAAAGTCATCAACCTTTCTGAAGAGCGTGAACCGGCGATTTTTCGGGCTATTCACACAGGAGCACTGGTAGAGAATACTTGCTTCACGAGTGGTACTAACCGCATTGATTTTGAAAGTAAATCAATCACAGAAAATACCCGGGTGAGTTACCCCTTACACTTTATACCGCATACTAAGGCCCCGGCCCTATCCGGGATTCCCCAAAACCTGTTTTTTCTTACCTGCGATGCCTACGGCGTGTTTCCGCCCCTGAGCAGGCTAAGTCATGAACAGGCTATGTACTATTTCATCAGCGGTTATACTGCCAAAGTTGCCGGGACAGAAGAAGGCGTAATTGAACCACAAGTTACTTTTAGTGCATGTTTTGGGGCGCCGTTTTTACCTCTGCATCCCAACTTTTATGCCACCCTTCTACAGGAAAAACTCGAAAAACACCAAACCAGGGTATGGATGATAAACACCGGCTGGTCGGGCGGGTCATATGGAACCGGTAGCCGGATTAACTTAGCATATACCAGGGCCATGATTTCTGCAGCGCTCAGCGGTCAGTTAGAGATGGTGCCGTACCGGGCTCACCAGGTTTTCGGAGTTTTTATTCCTGAAAGCTGCCCCGGCGTTCCTACGGCAATATTAAACCCAAGGGATACCTGGGCCAATAAACAGGACTATGATTTTATTGCGGGGAGATTGGCTGATAAATTCCGGGAGAATTTTAAACCATATCATGATCAGTTACCATTATCATTGGCTGATGCAATATAGTGATTCAGTTACAGGCTAAGATAAAAGTTGTTGTTTTGCTGATTGATCTTCACGTTTTACCTGAGATTTAGCTTGTTTAAAGGTTAAGGTATTTATCATGCCCGTCTCGGGCGTTTTTTCTTTACTGAACCGTCCGGCTTTTCAACTTTCTGATAACCGGGCGATTCGAAACTGGGTTTAGGGGCAAACGGGGCCGGCTTATTCGCGGTTGCTCTTTTATCATCGGCTATCCTGACATTAATCTGCCTGTTTTCTATCTCCATCCCATCAAAAGCTGCGATAGCCCTATCCGCACTTGCTTGGTCGGTCATATGAACAAAACCATAGCCTTTGCTTTCACCTGTATCTATATCCGTGACAATTTTCACCATTTCTACCTGACCTTCGGTCATAAATAGCTCCAGCAGTGCAATTTCCTGCATATTTCGTGGGATGCCCACAACAAATAACTTTACCATATTATAATTTTAGGCGTTTATTATATAAATCTACTTAAATAGCTGGGAATAGTTTCCTGCCAACCAGAAATAATTAAACATAATAAACCATAAGTACCACGCTTGCCCCTGCGTTATGTTTAGTGAAAATTCATTAAAAAAAACTCCCTGTATTATTTGTTCTTGTTCAGGTTTCAAAAAAAAATTCCCTGGCAGTATCACCCATCTCAAAAAACACTTGTTACCTATTCATGCTGATACTAAACCGGGCTATAACCGTCACGCAATTGTTACAAAAATACATTTTCGTTCGCGTAAAGATAAGTAAAACACTAATTAGGCTACGATTTTAATAAATGTAGTTA
>NZ_JBFUKF010000365.1:0-4937 GCF_056400985.1 Mucilaginibacter sp. P4_G9
ATCAATACCTGCGCCATAAGTTGTGTTAGCCTGCCATTTTAAGTCGGGATTTGCCAAATATATTTGCGGATTTGAATTACCATGATAATTGATTTGACTTACAGCCAAAGACGCATAAGATGGAATTTCCTGGTTACCGGTTTTTCCATAGTTTAATCTAAGGCTAAGGTCATCAAAAAGACCTTCTTTTGGCATAAAACTTTCACTGGTTATACGCCACTTGGCCGCCAAAGCAGGGAAATTACCATATTTGTGATTTGCTCCGAAACGAGTTGAACCATCCCTCCTTATTGTACCTGTAAGAATGTAACGATCTTTGTAGGAATAGTTAACACGTGCAAAGTACGATTGTAACCTGTAGCTTGAGCTATCACCAACCGGATAAGCTAAGTGGGTTTTAAAATCGTTATAGTTTTTAACTAATACACCTGCTTGTGAAGTACCAAAACCAAATTCGTTGCGGCTAAAGTTTTTAAATGTTTGATAAGAATAACCTGCTAAAGCGGTGATTGAGCTATTATTATCAAACTTCTTCTCGTAGTTTAAAGTGTGTTCAGTAGTGTAGTTCGTTAATTTATTATACTGATAAATAGCAGTTCCGTTGCCTGTTGGAGATGGAAAATTTTGTTCTCTGATACCAATCGCATCCGTGTAACCTATAACCTTAGGATCATAAAAAGTTTTCCTTAAACCTCTTGATATATCTGCCCCAAAATTCCCTTTGTATGACAAGCCTTCAAATAGTCGCAAAGTCATGGTGAGGTTATTCAAATAACGGTTAATGTTATCCCTGTCATCTATTTGATTTAACAGCGATACCGGGTTTCTGAAACTGTTGCCTGTTGGAAATCCGGCATCGTTATAGCCATTTAAATTAAACAATCTGCCCTGGGCATCATATACCGGAGCCGTCGGGTTCAATTGTATGGCTGCACCTACTAAACTACCGTTAAAACCTGCGTTATTGGTAATAGGCGCAAACTGATCTTTTACGTTTGAATAGGTTGATTGCAGATCAAACTTAAGCCTGCTATTAAAAAACGATTGAGAAGCATTAATACGCGCGTTAAGGCGTTTTAATGAGGAATTTTTTACGGTACCTTGCTGGTCATCATAACCTAATGAAGCACGGTAACTACCAGTGTTATTTGCTCCTCCAAACCCCAGGTTATAGGCTTGCGATATAGCAGTGCGGAAAATCTGATCCTGCCAATCGGTATTGCCTCCGTAATCCACACCACCACTTGATGAAGGACCCGCGTTGGCCCCAACGCTTGCAACTGCCTTTAAGAAAGCATCACGACCCAACACATCGTAACGTTTTGCTACACTTGCCACACTGGTGTTGGCAGAAAACTGAATTCCCTGACCTTTACGACCTTTACGCGTAGTAATTAAAATTACGCCATTCGCACCACGCGCACCATAAATAGCAGCTGATGAAGCGTCTTTTAATACCGAAATATTTTCAATATCAGCGGGGTTAATAAAAGCCAGCGGGTTACGCGCCGATGAGCTACCGGCACCAACGCCGTAACCACCACTCGTACCGCTATTGTCTATTGGTATACCATCTACCACATAAAGCGGGTTATCATTTGAGCGGATAGATCCCGCACCACGTATAGCAATAGTAGCACCTGCGCCGGGCTCGCCGCTTGATGGGGTAACCTGCACACCGGCTATACGGCCTTGCAGTAATTGATCTGGCGTTGCGATAACACCTTTATTGAAATCTTTTGTACCTAATGACGCTACAGAACCCGTTGCGTCACGTACACGCTGGGTACCGTAGCCTATTACAACTACCTCATTTAAAGCTTTACTTGATACTTCAATGGTAACATTAACAATTGTGCGATTATCAATATTAACTGTTTGGCTTATGTAACCAAGATAGGTGAATGATAAAGAAGGAGCGTTTCCGGGAACCGAAATTCGATATTCGCCTTCGGCATTGGTTATAGTACCTCCAGGTGCGGTTACTGATGTTTTAACTGTAACCCCTATTAATGGGGATCCATCCTTTTTGTCGGTTACTTTACCTGTAATGATCTTATTTTGGGCCATAGCGGTCACCGAAAAAAGAAAAATAACAGCAAAGAAACATACGTTGAGTAGGTGTTTAAATTGCATAATTACTGAGATTTAGTTGAATTGGTTTTATTAACTGGTTTAGTTTTAAAGCTAAATACTATAGGTACCAAACACTCCACACGCCCTTCATCTGTTTATATTTTCGATTGAGATAATCAAAAAACATAGGCATAAATAGTTACAGCAAACACCTCCAATTAATACCGGAATAAAGAAGTTTAACAGGAAATAATTTTAAAGTAACAGGTAGTTGAATGTATGGTTTATAATATCACACCTTAAAATCCAATGCAATTTAGATATAATAGACGTAGAAAAACACCTAATAAGTGCAATAAGGCCGTTTAAAGGTTTCTTTTAACGATTATATAAAAATTTATTGAGTTTTTAAAACACAAGTAAATGAAAATCAGATACTTATATTTTTTTAATATCAAAAAAATATAAGTATTTTTTACATTTTATAGTACTCTTTTAACCTAAAAGCAATTCAAAACCATTACTTTTAGAGCCTTGAGGAATAAAAAAAGCAGTTCAAAATTCAATTAAAATCAAATGCTTTAATATTCATGATACGTTGTTCAARCTGCTCGGGATGTAAAGATTTTGCCTTTATCCGCATTTTATAAACATAAATAGTATTTACAGAATACTCCAGTATTTTGGCAATTGTATCATTATCGGTAATACCCATTCTAATTAAGGCAAATATGCGCAGATCGGTATTTAACACTTCATCCTCCTGCGGCCAGGTTTGATCTTTTTCATCAAACAGGCTGTTAAAAACAGCAATAAAATTCGGGAAGATCTTAACAAAGATGTGGTCAAAACTATAATAAAGGTTCTCTCTTTCCTTTTTAATATCAATACCACTTATGAGGGTATGAATAGTATCGTACTTTTTCATAGAGAGCTTGGCATCTATGGATATTTTTAATTTCTCGAGCTTTAATATATATCCGGAAATGGCTTTAAAAAACTGGCCAATATATTCTTCTTTAATTTTAGCGTCTTCAATAAGCTTTCCATTGATTTCGTTTAACTGCGCATTTTTACTCTCAATTATCCGCTCCTTTGTTTTTAACTTATTAAGCTGTTTAAATATCATTACCAGGAAAAACACCACCAGCAATGCCAGCGCGGTTATTACGATCAGGAATACCAGGAACTTATTTTTTTGATGCTCGGAATTATTAAGCTCAGCGGCGGCAATTAACGGTAAAATTGAGCCAATCTGCATCTTTCGTTGTCGTGCTCCATAAAAATCCGCATCCTCTTGTGCCAGTTGTATAAAGCTGTAAGCATCTTTTATATTGCCATTTTTATATAACAAATCGGCCACGGTATAAAGTGCTACAGTTTCTTTTGTTGATGATTTGATATCGGCTATAGCTGACTGGATCATGAAGTTAAGCCCTTCTTGCTGCTGCTGGTTGTCCTCCAAATAAATCATACCTAACGAACAGGAAACCATTGCCCGTAAGTGCATGGTTATAGGCATGTTTTTTTCAAGCAGTTTGTTGAACCATACTTTACCTTCCTCATATTTCTTTTCTTGTTGCTTTTCCAGGCCAAGCAAATAATAACGGCTTATATAGTCGGTACCGCAAAAAGATATAGCCGAATCGGTAAACGTGTTACCGGCTTCAATATAGCTTGGCGTAAAATATTTATCGTTGCTGTAATTAGCCAAATCATAATTACATCTGCCTAAAAAAACATAGTAATCTATTTTAGCCGGATTGTCTAATACCTTTACATCCACTTTATTCAAAAAATAAAAAGCTTCATGAAACATGCCCGACGATAGCAAAATGAAAGCCATTTTTACATAGCTATAATACTCCCTGGGTTTATTACCCGTAAGTTTACTTACCGCTATCATTTTGTCGACATAAACATAAGCCGAATCAAACTGGTAAGATTTGTATTCGCTGTATAGCTTGTTCCAGGTATAAAAGTTACCATCATAGTCTGTTTTTGATAGCCTGGATTGATATAGTTTCAACTTTCTTATTCTATGCTCTTTATTATTATCATAAACATTTTTTTTGGCTATCTCATTTTTCAACTCATCAATCAAATTGTCTGTAACATTTAATGCAGATACCGAAAAGCTTGTTAACAAAAAAAACAGGCAGAAGTAATATTTCATTTTGTAGATATTCAATAGGTTATACAGTAAAATAGTTAATTAATAACAAGCCCGATCCCACAAGTGGTGCTTAAAATTAATTTTTATATACCAATGTTAATTCATAATAAACAGAAACGGTTGATGAATGCTAAAACACACGAATTTTTTATAACAAAGGCCATCGCATTAAGCATATTACAAAATACGACTTCACAAAAAAACCGTCCCCATCAATCACAAATGACTAAGTTGTTTTTGGTTTTATCATAAAATTTAATTGCTGGTTTATATTTCAAATATATACAATAGTGCAAATGTTATTAACCACCCAACCTATTATGTTTAATTAAATTTGTAAAAAGGTTATGCATAAGTAATTAAAATTAAGCGAAGTCAATTTTTAATTCACTTTGTGGCCGGTTCGGTTTAAAGTCGAAAAAGCTTCTAAATCAGAGCCCGGGATGTAATTTTGCCGTTTGAATTGCTTATGTTTTAAAAATTTAAGGATATGTAGTTTTTATCTCACTACCTTTGAAAAAATAATGTTAATTCTGCTGAATTAAAATGAAACGAAAAACACATTCGTTCGTTTACAATTAACTTTAAAACTGAATCAAAGCTTATAATGATAAAATTATTCGTCGGGGGGTTCCCTTTAGATATGACCGAACTCGATCTTGTTAAGATGATCAATTTACATGGT
>NZ_JBFUKF010000366.1:0-4933 GCF_056400985.1 Mucilaginibacter sp. P4_G9
GCACCAATGTTGACCGCATTTATGCCATTGGCGATATCAACACCTATCCGGGTAAATTAAAGCTGATACTTTGTGGTTTCCACGAAGCGGCGCTAATGGCCCAAAGTGCATTCAAATACGTTTACCCCGAACAAAAACTGAGTTTTAAATACACCACCGTTTACGGCGTAACCGCCTTTTAGCTATGATCAACTTAATTATTGAAGACCGCAAAGGCGATCGGCTGCCTGTAGAGATCCCCGAAGGGATTAACCTGAGCCTGATGGAAGTTTTAAAAGCATCCGAATATGATGTGCTGGCCACCTGCGGCGGCATGGCCTTGTGTGCCACCTGCCACATACAGGTACTGGAAGGCCCCGAACAATATTTTACTGCCACGGATAATGAGCTCGACATGCTGGATACCTTGCCCAATGCAGATGAACATAGCCGCCTGGCCTGCCAGATGCGGGTTACGGAGGAGATGAGTGGGTTGGTGGTGAGGTTGATGTAGGGAAGAAAGAGTCAAGAAATTAGAGTCAAGAATCAAGATGAAAAATTCAGGTATCACGTCCCCCTCAGGGTCTCTCCAGAGGAGGACCCTGAGGCACCATACAGATCAAATATGCATAGTTTTATACTTAGCAAGCGGCCTCAGGGTCCCTTTTCAAGGAGACCCTGAGGGGACAGAAGAGCACCCTGAGGCACCATGCTGGTCAAATTTGCATAGTTTCACACTTAGCAAGTTGCTTCTGGGTCTTTTTTAAAAGGTATTCTAAATAGACCAGAAAATTCTTCGGTTTACTTACCGCCTATAGCCAAACTCAAACTAATTCGCTAAATTTCCCTCATGAATGCCCAAGCCTCATCATGGAAATTTAAGTGCCTGCTTATTCTGCTGCTTTTAACCTGCGGCGGTACTCTAAAAGCCCAGCAAACTTACTCCATTAAAGGCATCGTTAGGGATGATACCGGGCCTTTGCCTGGTGCAACGGTGTTCCTTACCGGTACAAAAGTGATCACTGCCTGCGATAATGATGGCCGGTTTCAACTGGATCATATTTCACCGGGATCATACGGCCTGGTGGTAAAAATGATAGGTTTTGTGCCGCAATCTGTTCCGGTTATTATCAAAAATCATTCGGCGCAGCTAAGCCTGGTTTTAAAAACCAATACCAATGCGCTTAAAGAGGTAGTAATTACTGCCGATAATAACTGGGAGGAACATTACAGGGAGTTTAAAAGATCCTTTTTGGGCACCACACACAACGCCGGCGATTGCCAGATCATTAACCCCAGGGTGCTTTATTTCCACTATGATAAACCAACACAAACCCTTACGGCAAGCGCCGATGAATTTTTAATTATCGAGAATAAGGCGCTGGGCTATCGCATAAAATACCTGCTTACCGGTTTTGAACATGATGGGGCCAATAACATATCAGGATACCAGGGCTATCCATCCTTTGAGGAAATGACAGCCAAAACAGAAAAGGAAGCCGCCCGATGGAAAAAAAACCGGCAAACGGCTTACACTGGCTCTATTATTCACCTCATGAAATCTATTTACAACGATAAGGTATATGAAGCGGGTTTTGAGATTTATAAACTAATAAATAAGCCACCTCCGGGTGTAAAATATACCAACGAGAACCGCATAATTTTTGATGACCGCCAGGTAATGGTCGATTCGTTATTAACACCTACGGATAACAACTTTAAAACCTTTACTTTCACGGGTGCCCTGTTTGTTGTTTACACCAAAGACCGCGAGCCGGCAGGTTTTGAAAACAGTGGTTTTAAAATTGAACGGCCCGCACGTGCCAAATTTCCTAAGGGACAAATGTCGATGGTGAACCTGATGGATAGCAGTGTATCTATTGATGGCCAGGGCAATTACAGTCCAACCAGCGGTTTATTATTTGAGGGCTTTATGGCCTATGAACAAATTGCTGACCTTACCCCGCTGGAATTTGCGAAGGATGAAAAATAATATTTAAGCTAAAAGCTGAATGCAGAAAGCCCAAAGCTTTTGATTGAGGGGACAGAAGTGTTTTGAGGCTACAGGGTTAGCATTTCCCTATTTTTTTAATGACAACAAACCATCAATCAGCTCGGTGTTAAACTCACCTATGGTGGTGGTATTTAATAAAATGTGAATCCGGTCCCTGATATCTTTAAACTCGTTGTGCAAAGGGCAAGGGTTCACTTCCGAGCATTGTTTAAGCCCTAAAGCACATCCATAAAACAAGCTGTCGCCATCAACAGCCTCTACAATATCACTTAATGGCCTGCTTAACGAGGGCGGCTCTATAAAAAACCCGCCATGAGGACCTTTAAACGAGCTGATGAGCCCCCTTCTGCTTAAATCCTGTAATATTTTAGCCAGGTACAACTCGGGCGAATCGATACCGGTTGCAATATCCTTTATACTAACCCTGCCCCCTGCAGCTGTTTTATGAGCTATATAGAACACCGCCCTTATAGCATACTCGCACGTTTTTGAAAAAATTGCCATCCTGTAAAGCAAAGATAAGAATTAATAAAAGATATTTTTGTCTTTTATTAATTAAGGCTTAGATTTGCCCTGTTGAACAACCGGAAATCTTAAACAAGCAATTCTATTTAAGATAAAAAGGTATTAATATATTTATTATGACAAACGATCAAAAAGACCTCATCCTTGCCACCGTTCCGATTTTGAAAGAACATGGCGTATTGCTAACCACTCATTTTTATGGCAGGATGTTTAAACACAATCCCGAATTAAAAAACATGTTTAACATGGGAAACCAGCAAACAGGTAAACAGCAAACCGCCCTGGCCATGGCTGTACTTGCTTATGCAGAAAACATTGCCAATCCATCTGTACTGCTACCCGTGGTTGACAGGATTGGCCAAAAACATATCAGTTTAGATATCCGCCCCGAGCATTATGCCATAGTTGGCAACCACCTGCTGGCATCTATCAGCGAGGTTTTAGGTGATGCCGCTACCCCCGAAATTTTAGAAGCATGGACAGTAGCTTATAACCAGTTAGCCGCATTAATGAGCGGTCATGAGGCAAACTTATACCAGGACCAGGTTTTAAAACCAAACGGCTGGACAGGCTGGCGCTTGTTTAAAGTAGGGAAGAGAGAAATGGAATCGGCAGAAATATGTTCCTTTTACTTATACCCAGCAGATGGCGGTAAAGTTCCGCACCACAAACCGGGTCAGTATATCAGTATCAAACTCTTTCTTCCGCAGCTAAACATAACCCAGGTACGCCAATACAGTATTTCAAGTGCGCCAAATAATGATTATTACCGTATTTCTGTTAAACGGGAAGCAGGGGCAAACGTTGACGTTAATGGCATGATAAGCAATTTACTGCATGACGAAATTACCGAAGGCAAACAGGTAGAGCTTACCTCGCCGGCAGGCAATTTTATCCTGCCCGATAATTTAGATACGCCGGTAATGTTTATTAGTGGCGGCGTTGGCTTAACGCCTTTAATGAGCATGGTACAGCACTTAACCCAAAAGGGAACAAAACAGCCCATTACCTGGCTTCATGGCTGCCGCAACGAATCGGTACATGCCTTTAAAAACAATATCAATGAGCTGGCAATTAACAATGCAAATTTTAACCAGCATATTTTTTATGATGTAACGTCTAAAGAAAATATTGCCGAAAACATTTATGATGGCCATTTAAATATAAACAGGATTAACAACCTGCATCACCATCCCGAAACCCGTTATTATGTATGCGGGCCCTCATTTTTTATTCAGAAACAGTTTAATGATCTGAAGGAATCAGGAATAAATGCCGACAAGATCTTTTTTGAAGAATTTGGCCCGCAGCTATTACAGCTAAATTAAATTCCATCTCTTATCTTGTAAAAACCCCGCCACAAAATTAAATTTGAGGCGGGGTTTATTGTTTCGGGGCCCCTCACAGCGTTAGCAATTTCACGCAAAGACGCCAAGGCGCAAAGAAAAAATAAGCAAATCAATTGCGTCTCTGCGTCTTTGCGTGAAAAATGACTTAACTTAATAGCATTGAGAAGACACCGAGGGGACATAACAATCCACTTATTTCTACCACCATATTACCATGTCATTAACTCCTTATATCTGCACTACCTGCGGTGTACAATACCCGCCATCGGCAACTCCGCCTTTGCATTGTAAAATTTGCGAGGATGACCGCCAATACGTGAACCCTAAAGGCCAGAGCTGGATTACGCTTGCGGAGTTAAACCATCAGCATAAAAACATTATTGAAAAGGTAGCCCCAAACTTATATGCCATTTACACCGAACCTGCATTTGGCATTAACCAGCGGGCACATTTACTGGTAACACCCGGAGGCAATATTTTATGGGATTGTATCAGCAATATTGATGAGGCAACCATTGCAGCGGTAAATAAGCTGGGCGGCATAAAAGCCATAGCCGTTTCGCACCCACATTATTTTTCGACCATTGCCGAGTGGAGCAAAGCTTTTGGCGATGCCACCGTATACATAAACGCACTTGACGAAGAATGGCTGGGACGCAGGGACGCGCCCATCCACTTATGGACTGAAGAGGAAATTGCTTTATGGGACGGCATCCAACTGATCCGTTGCGGCGGGCATTTTCCTGGTGCAAGTGTGCTGTATAGTCCGCAAAATGATGGCTTGTTATTGGTTGGTGATGTGATACAGGTAAGTCCGGACCTTAAAACTGTTTCGTTTATGTATAGCTATCCAAATCTTATCCCGCTTCCCAGGAAGGATATACTACAGGTTCAAAATGCGATAAGCGGAAAAGTTTATGAAGCCATGTACGGCGCTTTTGGGCGTTATATTTTAAAGAACGCCAGGGCTGCGATGGATTTTTCGGTGAAGAGGTATTTGAGGATCTTTGAATAGGGCTTCTTGGAAGCTGTTTAAAAATAGGTCGTCATTGCTTCGTACCTACAC
>NZ_JBFUKF010000367.1:0-4924 GCF_056400985.1 Mucilaginibacter sp. P4_G9
TCAGTAAGGTTGGTAGGTATTTGGATATCATAGGTAAGGTACAGATCGCCAAACTCATTTTCCTTTTTATAAACAGGCATACCTTTGCCTTTAAGTTTTACCCTGGTTCCGTTTGGGGTTTCGGGTTTTACCTTAACTTTTACTTTTCCTGTTGGGGTTTCGGCCATAATCTCGCCGCCTAAAACGGCCGTATAAAGATCAAGCTTTACGGTTTTATATAAATTGGCGCCATCGCGCTTAAAACGCACGTCGGCAGGAATATTAAATTTAATATACAGATCGCCGGCCGGGCCGCCATTTACACCCTGTCCGCCATGTCCGGCTATTTTTATTGTTTGCCCGTTTTCTATACCTGCAGGTATTGTAATACGGATGTTTTTGCCATTTACAGCTAAGGTTTGTTTATGTGTATGCAGCGTATCCTGCAGGCTCAATTGCAATTCAGCATTCAAATCCTGGCCGCGATACCCGGTGCGTCTGCCACTGCCACCGGCACCTCCAAACATTGATTGAAAAAAGTCCGAGAAATCCTCACCGCTGCCAAAACCGCCGCCAAAACCTCCAAAACTTCCCGGGTCTCCAGAACTGCGCTGCCGGCTTTGCTGTTGACTGGTTTGTTGCTCATAGGCCTCTCCATGCTGCCAGTTTTCGCCGTACTTGTCATACTTTTTACGTTTCTCAGGATCACCCAATACTTCGTTGGCTTCATTAATCTCCTGGAATTTCTTATTTGCC
This sequence comes from Mucilaginibacter sp. P4_G9, assembly GCF_056400985.1. Taxonomy (NCBI): domain Bacteria; kingdom Pseudomonadati; phylum Bacteroidota; class Sphingobacteriia; order Sphingobacteriales; family Sphingobacteriaceae; genus Mucilaginibacter; species Mucilaginibacter sp. P4_G9. The sequence continues at coordinate 736 of NZ_JBFUKF010000367.1, forward strand.
TGAACATCGTTGGGATTAAGATCGGGATGATATTTGCGGGCCTGCTTGCGGTAAGCGTTTTTAATTTCTTTCTCCGTAGCAGTTTTGTCGATGCCTAATGTTTTGTAATAATCAATAAAAGCCATGGTAAACTATTATGTAAGTATAACCTTAAAATGAAGGCTAAGTTTTTATCCGCAGAAAATTAAACATTATTTGGTGGCTATTACCAAAGTATTAAAAGAATCAGCCTTTAACAAAGACTCAATTATCCGTTCACCGACTTTTATTTTTATGGCTTTATTTGTATCACCTTCGTTTTGTACAACAACAATTACTGAATTATCGGGGGGGGGGTAAAAGCTAAAGGATTGCTTTTAGTGAAATAATGTTTTAATCCTTTTTATAAGCTGAAGTAAAAAGTATAAAGTTTAAAATAGTCCATTAAATTTGCTTTATGCAAAACCAATTTTTCCATCATTTCAGTGATATCGTAACCAAAGAAATAGCGCCCGGCTATTTTTCTAAACTAATTCATACCAGTGGCAACACCATTAACTTTATTGAGGTAAAAGCCGGTATTTCACTTCCAATGCACAAACATATACACGAGCAATATTCGTTTGTTATTGAAGGTGAATTTGAGCTTACCGTTGATGGCGTTCCGCAGGTTTTGGATCCGGGAATGTTTGCCACTATACCATCAAATATCATTCATGGTGGTACAGCGGTTACCGATTGCAGACTGATAGATATATTTAGCCCGGCCCGCGACGACTACAAGTTGTTGTAACATTCGGCTTTTCCATTAGTCGAAATTATGATGACTACAAATTGGAAAAGAATAGCAACTGATTTGCTTATGATCGCTTTTTTGGTGGTCTTTCCGCATATGGGTTTGCTTCCCATGTTTGCTTTTTCTATTTTATTATTGCTGCTCATTGGCCTATATCTTAAATTCTTTAAGGAGGGATTCGGCGACATAGGTTTTAAGTTTTCAGCCATAAATTTGAAATCTGTTTGGCTTGGTGGTGTTATAGGTGTAGGGTATGCCATGCTTGCTTATTGGGGTATTGGGCCTTTTTTTGATCGTTTAGGCTTTACCCCGGCTAACTTATCCGATTTTAAATACATCAGGCATAATACCATCAATTACCTGTACCTGCTAAGTATTGCTGGTTTCCTGGTTATCCCGTTTGAGGAGATTGTTTTCAGGGGTTTTATATTTACCCGGATAAAAGCTTTATTTGGATACGGTAAATGGGCTTTTACTTTAAGCGGACTAATCACTTCCATATTATTTGCTTTATATCATTACCAGGAAGGTACGGGTGCCATGCTAAGTATATTTTTATTTGCTTTATTCATCACCTGGCTTTATAAGGTGTTTGATGGTAATTTGTGGTACCTTATATTCTTCCACATTTTTTACGATGTTTTTATGCTGAGCGCCATTTACCTGGGTTACATGTAACATTAAATGCTATAACACCTTTCATTTAATGTAGCTAAATATTAAGTTTGCCCTCCCAAAAAACAAAACAATATGCCTATAACAAAAGCTACCCTTGCCGACGTACCCGAATTGAATGCTTTAATTAACAGTGCTTACCGGGGCGAGGAATCAAAAAAAGGCTGGACAACAGAAACTGACCTGATAGGAGGGATCAGGATAGATGAACCTATGCTGATTGATTACCTTAACAATAACGCCATTACGCTGTTAAAATATGTTAATGAAGATGGCATAATCATAGGATCGGTTTACCTTGAAGTTAAGATTGACAAGTTGTACCTGGGCATGTTTAGTGTATCGCCAACATTACAAAACGGGGGGGTAGGCCGTGCTTTAATTGAGGAAGCCGAAGTTATTGCAAAACAATTGGGTTTACATACCATCAGCATGACTGTTATCCGCAGCCGTAAGGAGCTCATCAGCTGGTACGAGCGCCGTGGCTATACCTTTACAGGCGAGATCCAACCCTTTCATGATCATGGTCGCTTTGGTTCACCTAAAGAGTTGATCGAGCTTATAGTAATGGAGAAACAGGTTTAAACTCCTGTGTCCATTAATTTCTGAAAGAGGTCAATAAATTGACCAACATGTAAGCCATCAATTAATGCATGGTGTACATGAATTGATACCGGCATTGATCTTTTGCCATCCTGCAGTGTCATTTTACCAAACGAAATCCTTGGGCAGCTATCGGGTAAGCCAAAAATACGGGCGTGTGATATGCTGGTAAAATCTATCCAGGGTAAAGATGAAAAGCGAATGATATTATTGGCGTCCGACCGGATCAGCTCATTTGAGTTTTGAACGCTTTCAACCTCCTTATTCGCGGTTATAATAAATTGATCAAATTGGGGAGCATAAGGAATATATCCAAAGCCAAAAGTGCCATTGCTGCGCCCGATGGTTGAGCCGGCGTCTATTTGATCATACACATAAACCTCATCGTCCTCCATTCTTAATTTAAATGGCTCAATAGCATTTGCAGCGGCCAGTGCGCGGTGCATGGTATACAGGAAAAACGATACTCCCTTTTCTTTGGCAAAGCTATAAGCATTTGTACAATCAAGCTTTACTGTAACACCATAAAAAGGCTCGTCAAACTGTTTAAAGAAAAGAAAATGTTCCTTACGCACCCATGTATCAAGGTGTAACTTTTGCTTCATACCTGTATCGCCGTCAATATATCCTTAAGTGTATCTGCATGCCTGAATTTTTCATGCGTAAGGATGGTTTCAACATGCTCATGCGCCCAGGTGGTATGGAAAGGAACATGGATTGCATGTCCGCCAATATTAAGCACCGGCATCACATCAGATTTTAAAGAATTGCCCACCATCATAAACTCGCCCGGATTGATGTCAAGGTGTTTGATCAGTTTGATATAATCATCTTCCTGCTTATCACTCATAATCTCGATATGGTGAAAATAATGCGCCAGGCCCGATTTTTTTAGTTTTCGTTCCTGGTCAAGCAAATCGCCTTTGGTAGCAACAACTAACCTGTAATTGGTTTTTAAGGCTGATAATACTTCTTCGACACCATCCAGCAGCTCTATAGGTTCGTTAAGCATTTGCTTACCGTATTCCAATATAATTTCGATGACTTCAATACTGATCTTCTTTTCGGATATACTGAGTGCGGCCTCAATCATGCTGAGGATGTATCCCTTTATGCCATAGCCATAAAGGGCCAGGTTATCAATTTCAACTTTAAAAAGCTCGCTCGATATACTATGTTTCGGTAAAAAATCTTCCAGCAGGCTGCAAAATTTTTTTTCGGTGTTTTGAAAAAAAGGCTCATTCACCCAAAGTGTATCATCGGCATCAAAAGCAATAACTTTTAATTTCATGGCAATTAAGAAAAAACATACTGCAATAATAGTAATACGCCTTTAATTATCCATCAAAAAGCTTACCTGGTACAGCTTATAAATCAAATTCCCCTTTTCGGTAACCTTTTTTTAAAAAAGTAGTCTCCATGGTGCAACCTTTATTTTTAAAACAACGTCCTATAAACAATATGATCAAAACTATTCAATTAATGGAAGAGATACTGCCGCCTTTAAAAGAATTTATTGTTGATTATTGCAGCCGCTACAAGATCATACATGTGGATCCTGGCAGTTTATGCCTCGATACCAGCCTTGACCTTGATCTGGATATTTTTGATATCGAGATAGATCTTTTCCTGGCTGATTTTGCCGACCAGTTTAATATTGATCAATCAAAATTTACCTGGTATAAATACGGCTATCCAAAGGGATCAACCCGGGTAAGAATGATAAAAATGGTATTTGGCTATAACAGCTCCTGGGTAAAACAGCTTGCGCATTACTGCTACAAACCTAAGTTTAGAGTACGCAACCTGCAAAATGCGGTTATCACAGGAATGTTAGTGTGAGTGTTAAGTAAAATTGCTATACAATTTAGTCGGCAATCGTGATAATACATTTAATCAGGGTTCAGATAAAACCTTTATAAATCTGTAACTCTCGTATGATTCCTTTTTATGTAATTACGAATATCCAATACTATCCCGGCAAAAAAGTAAAATATCAGCGGGAAGCCTACAGCTAAAAACGAAGAGTATATAAAAAACAGCCGGATTTTGGCAATGGAAACGTTAAATCTTTCGCCCAGATAAGTGCATACACCAAAGGAGTACCGTTCAAAAAAAGTAAGTATTCTCTGTAGC
>NZ_JBFUKF010000368.1:0-4886 GCF_056400985.1 Mucilaginibacter sp. P4_G9
ATACCCATGGTGATGGCTTTGGTAGGCACATTGGCCTTACCCCCAAAATCACGGGAAGCATCATTACGGGTCAAATCATCCAAAGTAACCAGGCGGGTACCCGAGTTGGGTGCCGACCCCGGCTCGTTAAAGCCGATGTGACCGGTACGGCCAATCCCCAGGATCTGCAGATCCTGGCCGCCTAATTCCTCAATCTGGTGCTCATAAGCCAGGCAGAAAGCAACCACGGCATCTTTATCCAGGGTACCATCCGGGATGTGTACCTGGGCAGGCTCAATATCCACATGGCTAAACAAATTCTCGTACATGAAAGTAACATAGCTTTGGGCCGCATCGGGCTTCATGGGATAGTATTCATCAAGGTTAAAAGTGATGACATTTTTAAATGATAAACCATCTTCCTTRTGCAGGCGCACCAGTTCGGCRTAAACCCCGATGGGGGTAACACCGGTAGCCAAACCAAGYACGGCTTTTTSRCCTTTGCTTTGTTTRTCGCGGATCAGCTTTGCTATCCGGCCAGCTACTGCAATTGAAGCTTCCTGCTGGTTGCTATAAACACTTACCGGCAGTTTCTCGTACCGGGTCTCTTCCAATAAATTTAATCGGGCCATAGGATGGGATGAATTTGGTTGAAAACAAATATATCAGATATTTACTTAGCGCACCTATTATTTTAACTTTTGTAAACGCCCAACAAATAAGTAATTTAACCGGATGTTACCTTTAAACCAAAATCTGCAAAAACTTTTTGATACCGCCCGCAAACCGGCTAAAACAGGTATCGGTTTAATGTCGGGTACCTCACTCGATGGGTTGGATATTGCCTTATGCAGGTTTACAGGTAACGGGCTGCAAACCCGGTTTGAGCTGATGCAGTTTATCACCATATCATATCCGGAAAGTTTTAAAAGCGAGGTGCAGCAAATATTCGCCCGCAAAACGGTCGACCTGGAAAAGCTGACTTTACTGAATGCCTTTATTGGTAATTATCACGCCGAATTGGTACTGCAGGCACTTTCAAAATGGGGGGTAAAGCCTGATGTAGTTGATTTTATAGCCAGTCATGGGCAAACCATTTACCATGCCCCAAAAAGATTACATAAGCAGGCGGGTTATGCCAACGCCACCCTGCAAATTGGCGATGGCGACCACCTGGCCGTAAAAACCGGGATACTGACAATCAGCGATTTTAGACAAAAACACATAGCCGCTGGCGGCGAAGGTGCACCGCTGGCATTATATGGCGATGTGCTATTAGGTAGTAAATTTGGTGAAAACAGGATCCTGCTCAATATTGGCGGCATTGCCAATTTAACCTATTTGCCGGCTGATGGCGATGCTGCAAAGGTATTGTGCACCGATATTGGGCCGGGTAATACATTGATAGATGCTGCCTGCCGCAAGTATTTTAATAAACCTTACGATGAGGATTCAAACATTGCCAATAGTGGTAAAGTAAATAACGAGCTACTTGGCGCATTACTTGGCCATTCATTTTTTGAAGAGCAGGCCCCAAAAACTACCGGGCCAGAATTGTTTAATTTAACATTTGTTGAAACCGCGCAAATGCAATCGGGAACCAGGGATATTTCAAATGAAGACCTGGTAGCTACTTTGAGTGAATTTACGGCTACATCAATCATCAATTTTATTAAGGCTAATGTTATTGCGGATGATCTGAAAATATTTATAAGCGGCGGCGGCGCAAGAAACCCTTTTATAGTAAGCCGTTTGAAGCAGGCTTTTGCACGCATTGATGATACCGGCAGTTTAGGGATTGATCCTGATGCAAAGGAGGCTATTCTGTTTGCCTTACTGGGTAACGAGGCTTTGTGTGGAGAGCCTATCGCTATTGGTAATAATCCAAAGGTTTTAATGGGGAAGCTTAGTTTTGCGGTTTGATAATATTGGGTAAAACAAAACATATAATTCGTTACTTTAGAAGTATATGCTGCCTCTACTCATTTCTGAACAAATACGAAGGGCTGATGCGTTCACCATTGCCAATGAGCCTATCACTTCTATCGATCTGATGGAACGTGCCTCTAAGGCATTTGTGGGTTGGTTCATCAATCATTTTCCTGATAAGGATAAATCCATATCCTTTTATTGTGGTACCAGTAATAATGGTGGCGACGGACTGGCGATAGCACGCTTGTTGAAAGAACACCACTATAAATGCATAAATGTTAATATTGCCCGCTTCAGTAATAAGCAATCGGATGATTTTGCTGCTAACCTCGCAAGGTTACAGCAAACCGGCGTCTCCATTACAGAAATAAAAGCCGGAGATGAAATACCTCCCGAAAGCGGCGCCATAATTATCGACGCCTTATTGGGTACGGGATTGAATAAACCCCTTTCGGGAGACTATGAGCGGCTGGTAAAGTATATTAATGATTTAAATAGAACAATAGTTGCTGTTGATGTACCTACAGGATTTTTTTCGGAAGGTGAGAATGACCCAGATGCGGTAGTTGTAAAAGCCGACCTGGTGATCACTTTTCAGCAGCCGAGGATCAATTTTCTATTGCCCGAATCGGCATTGTACATCAATTGCTGGGAGGTTGTGAATATAGGCATCAATGAAAAATTTGTACTGGGCCTAAACTCTTCCTATCAGTTTATGGAAGAAAAAGACATTCGCGGAATTTTGAAACCCCGGCACCGTTTCAGCAATAAGGGCACTTTCGGCCACAGCCTGATTATTGCCGGGCAGGCAAAAACGATGGGAGCTGCATTGCTTAGCGCTTCGGCCAGTGCTTATGCCGGTGCGGGGTTAACAACAGCCTGTATTCCCGGAAGTGGTTTAATTGCCTTGAATAGCTATCTGCCAGAAATTATGGCTATCGTTCGTAACGAAGATGAGCAACCCGAAATTGAGTGGGATAAATTTAATGCTATAGCTATTGGGCCAGGATTAGGGAAAGGCGACGATGCAATTAAATTGTTAAATGCCACTATTAAAAACTATAAAAAGCCGCTGGTTATTGATGCCGACGCGCTTAATTTACTTTCGGATAATAAGGGATTATTGAAAGAGTTGCCCGCCGGTAGTATTTTAACTCCGCATATGAAGGAGTTCGATCGGTTATTTGGCGAACATAAAAGCTGGTGGAAAAGATTGCAAACCGGCATGGAACAGGCAAAAGAGTTGAATATTTACATCATATTAAAAAACGACTATACCATCACAATTTCGCCCGATGGCAAATGCTATTTTAACCCCACAGGGAATGCCGCAATGGCTTCGGGAGGGATGGGTGATGTGCTTACGGGGATTATTGCAGCTATGCTGGCTCAAAAATACTCCCCTTTAGAAGCCTGTTTGATAGGGACATACGTGCATGGTAAGGCAGGCGATGAACTTGCTTTGCCAAACCGCCTTAACGTTGTTTTGCCGGGGAAGCTGGCAGCCCAACTGCCGGTTACTATGGCAAAATTAATGGCATAAAAAAAGGGATGCAAGTATCATACATCCCTTTTTGATTAACTATTAACTGATCTTATAAAGAACAAAATACTCAAGTTTATGAGTTAGATATATCACTTCAATTTTCGTTACTTCACAGGCTCTGTTTAATCTAACTGGTTATAAGACGTCCGAAGCATCTTATTAGTTACAAAAAAACGAATAAATGGTTTGGCTTATTGTGAAATAACTGTTAAATAATTAACAAAATGCATATTTATTTAACAAATATCATAAAAACAGCCTGTATCAGGGTAAAAAAGGCTGTTTTGAGGAAGCCGCCATGCCATTATTTCTAAATGCGGGAAAGGGTGAGAGGCTATCTTAGTATTTACCAAGAACCATCATTTGGTCCATTGTTGGGTTAATACTACCGCCTCGCGGTTCCAATGTTACGGCAAAAGCATCGGCAAAGGCAACCGGCTTCATCTCCTTAATATCGGTAACGGTATCTCTTGCAGTATCGAACACACCAAGGTTAACCGGCTTGCCGCCAACCAACGCCCAAAGCTGGTATTGATGTTCTTTATCATTCTCTGGCATTTTCATATTTGCCATGTCGATAACTACTTTTTTCTGTCCGGAACTAAAGGCAACTGTTACTAAAGATGAGGGGGTTTTTGCTGTGCCTTTCAGATGAATCAGCTTGTATGAAGTATCACGAAAAACAGTTAGTTCCTTATTCATGAGGTTAACCCTATTGGCAAAATGCTGTTTATCCTGTTGCATTGCAACTAACTGATTATTGGAATCCTGCAATTTTCCATAAATGCTTACCAATGCAATGGTACTGGCTATTAATAAGGTAAAGCTTGCTGCAAAGGCATATTTGTAATAGTTGTTTTCCTTAGGCCAAGGTAAGTTTGCAATATTATCTTCCTGGTCGATATTATCCTCTTCTTCGCCCTCTTCAGTTTCAATTTCTTCGTGATATGGGGCGACTGTAAAATTTCTATCATCGCCAAAATTAGTTAGCAGGCTGCCTAAAACCCTGCCTCGTAAATTTTCTGAAGGTTCAACCTCATGTTCTTTCGCATACAACTCCATTGAATGCGCTATGTTATCAAGTTCTGCTTTTATTTCCGGGTATTTTGAAGCCATCTTTTCCACCTGTCGTTGTTCGACGGGAGTTACATCCCCCAACACATAAAGCTCCAGTATGCCCGATTTTATATATGCTTGTATATCTTCCACTTTCAATTAAAATATTTTCTGAGCTCTTGTATGCCCATTCTTAACCTGGTTTTAATGGTTCCAAGCGGTATGCCCAGCTCATCGGCAGCCTCCACATGGGTGTAACCTTTAAAATAAACCAGGTCGATAATCGATTTTTGCTCAGGTTTTAGTATCTGTATCAGGTCTTTAACACCTATCAATTCAGGCTTGTAAGCGGAGCTCTTATATTGGTCTATGA
>NZ_JBFUKF010000369.1:0-4873 GCF_056400985.1 Mucilaginibacter sp. P4_G9
ATATCATACCGGTAGCTAATCCTAAAATAATCGTTGGGGAAACGATAAGGCGCTGTATTATTTAATGCAAAATAGGTGCTTAAATTAAATTTGAATTTAGTATCCCTTGTTCCATAGGCCGTATAACCTTCCAAATAGATGGATCTGTTGAATTTAGGCGTAGTTCGTCCGCCTATCTGGAAACGCGCCCCTTCTACATTATCAAAAGCATATGTAGCCCCCGTCGGGCCTATTTGTACGGGGCCGAGGTCGCCATATCCTCCTGTGATGGTTGCTGCAATCCATGTTAATCTTTTAAAAGAGGGCATGCTTTCTAACCGGTTTATATGCTCGTAAAGCTGTTGCTGTTGAGTGGTAAGCGTATCAGTCCTGTTTTGTCTCCAGTAGCTGGTATCCGGCCTGTTGGAGTTTACAGCAGTTTGCAAACTTTTACCCTGGTAAAACACGGCCGGAAGTGGTGAATTTAACTTGTAGTGATCATAATACACCGTTCGCTGGCCAAAAACGCCGGTTCCTTTTTCTTTTTTTATACCAAAATCTGCTTTTACATCACTTTTGCCCAGGTAATAGCGCCCGTCGGGGTGTTGTTCAAAATCCAGCCGAATCTTGAGGCTGCGCATAAAATTGACATTGATTTGTTTATTTACATTGAGCTCACATGATTCAACAGCGTAATGTCCATCCATAGTAACCAGTAATTTACCTTCAAAAAGCAGATCACCTTTATTACGGGGGGTAAAACTTACCTCGATTAATTTTCCTTTACCCGATTGCACCGTGTCCGTTATAAAAAACTTATAAAAATCGGGCGCATGATCAGCTATAGGGCTCAGAAACTGGTTTGTAATGATAAAAATATTGTTGTCGTATATGTCTATATTATTTCCGTAGAGGCGGTTGAGGTAAATATCCAGTCCAACCGTATCCACAAATTTTATGATATTGATTTGTTTTTGGGCATTTAATATCTGGATAGATTTAGGGGGATTTTTACGGTAATAATTTTGATATAGCTTTTCGCTGAAATAAACCGGAAGTGAGGTTTCAGACTGACCGTTTATTTTCTGCGTGGTATCAAGCATAAACCGGTATTTGCTAAAAAATTGACTATTAAGCAGCTTTGGCGAAAGATGAAAAAAGGATAAACCGATCCTTTCATATTGGTTATATTGAAGATAATCCGAATTTTCCATCCGGTTTAATTCCTTATGGTCAATAATTTGCTGAATAAGTTCAACGGCCGGGTTTCCTTTATTTCTATACTTTTTCTTTTTTTCCGAAGTAACAGAAACCTCCTTTAACTGGGTTTGACTGTTGTGCATGCGGATTTGCAACTCATTCGCCTGGCCCGGTTTAATAATTTTGGTTACGGTTTGGTAGCCCATAAAGGAAAATGTTACGCGGCTAAAAGAACCCGGAGCACTTAATATGAATTTCCCTATTCTATCAGAACTGGTGCCATAATTACTGCCACTAAACCTGACACTTATAAAAGGAAGCGGACGGCCAGATGCATCATCAACAATTTGGCCGCTCACAGTTGTCACTGCGTGAACATTCAATTGGTTTTTCCTGATCACCGTACTATCCAAATGCTGAGCCGCGCTGTATAAGGGGCAAAAAAAAAGAAATAAGCAACCTGATCTTTTCAGTTTGTTTATTGTGGAAAACTTAAAAAAACGAAATATTACCGGCTCTTGGGAAGCTGATTTTATAATGCAATTCCAAAAAATAAGTAACAAATTGAATTAATAATTAAGCGTTAAAATGGACCTAAAACAAAGTAGTATTTAGCTTTATACTATTTAAGAGTGCACAAGGTTTAATTACGATTAAAATAAACTGTAATTCTGTTTTGTTTCTGAGAAAAGCCGGTTTAAAAGTAAAAAGCATTCTTTAACTATTTTAAACAGTAAAACAATATAGAAAAAGCATTATTGAGCCATATAACTATAGCGCTCGTTTAACTAACATTAGTATGCAACACTTAAAAATTAACGGTCAGTAACTTAATAAAGTATAAAATTATTTGGATCCCAATGTTTTGTGCGACATAAATTTCGGCATAGTGCCCAAATTCTTATTATAAAGAAAGCAACCTTAATAGCTTTCACCAGTAGGTATAAAAAAAGCTCCTCTAAGTGCTTAGAGAAGCTTTTCTGGTGTTTCCACTGAGATTACTTTTTGATATTATAATGCGGCTAATTAAAAAAGTGTGTATGCAAAAATTTTAACATTATTTACCTTTAAGCTGAAACATTACCTGTATGGTTTTTAAAATAATGCCCATATCGCTGTTAAAGCTTATATTATTAAGATAAATCAGATCATAGCGTACCCTATGGCGCATTTGATCAACGTTTTCTGCATAGCCATAATTTACTTGCCCCATTGAGGTAATTCCTGGTTTAACACGTAATAATTTTTTATAGTTAGGAGATTTTAGTATAAGCTGTTCTATGAAATACTGACGTTCTGGTCTTGGGCCCACTATTGACATGTCTCCTTTTAAAACATTCCAAAACTGGGGTAGTTCATCCATCCTTGACCTGCGTAAAACCTTTCCCCATTTAGTAATTCGCGGATCATGTTCACTTGACAATTGGGGGCCTAACAGTTCTGCATTTACGTGCATACTTCTAAATTTATATATTTTAAAAGGCCGGTGATCTTTTCCAATTCTTTCCTGATGGTAAAAAACGGCTCCTTTTGATGTTAATTTAGTTATTATTACTAACAAGATAAACACAGGTAAACCAGTTATCATAACCGAAAGTGAAAACAAAATATCAAAGCTTCGTTTAAAAAACATAACCTTGAGGCTAAGTTCCGGGGTTGAAGAAAGCTGTATTACAGGAAGATTTTCGTAGTTAATAATACTGGCATAGTTATTATCCAACACCAGGTCAGAAACCAACTTAATCTTAATAGAGTTTTGATCTCCCAAATCAACCATTTTTTTCAATAGCGACTGGTTTAGGTATTTATAGCATACAAATACCTCATCTGGATTTTTATTTAACACTTTCTCAAGCAGCATTTCATCAGACATTCCGTTGAGCATTTCTTCGGAAATAAGATCGATAAAATAATATCCGWATTCCGGATGCTTTAAGAAAGATTTCACCAATCTATTAGCAATATCCTGGTTACCAACAAGAAGCACGTGCATTCTGTTGTACCCGTTTTTTCTAATGTAATCAAGAGCAAAAAAAATCGCAGACCTTTCAACAACAATTAAAGCAAAAAATAAAGTATAAGTAAAAACCATCTCCCATCGGCTAACCTCATATAATCTGAAAAAGTAGATTACACCAAGAACCATAACTAAATTGTAGAGTAGGGAAGACAGGAATTTATTAATATTATCGCTCAGCACAAGTGGCCTGTGAATGATGTAATTCCTGGTTACAGAAGTTATAGAAACCCACGACAAATTAACCAATAAGATAAAATTCGCAGATTGAATTTGATCAGAAAGGTAATTAAATACCAGTAAATGAGCACATTGAAGAGAAATATTTAATACTATTAAATCACTTATAAAAGTAACAAACGGGAGTAATTTTGAGTAACGTAAAATCATAAGGTTAAAGATTTACAAATGTAATTATTTCCTTTTAAGAATATACTTTAAAAGGGAKATAATAATAGTTTTTCAATCAATACGGGTAATCACACTTAAACGCTACAATTAGATAATTGTTTTTATTAAAGATAAATTTCACATATGGCTTTAAATATTCAATTTCTCTTGAATATATACATAGATAGCTGCTTTTTAGCGGAAGAGTTGGGAAAACCGGGACCTATGTAACAATTTCGTTATAATTAAGCGGTAATTTGTTAACTTCAAATCGCTCAACGGCTGATTTGATTGATTCTACAGATTGCTCATCGAAAAATATCACTGTTTTATTTTCGATAACGTTTTTTAAAGCACCACCTTTTTTATAAGCTATTACAGGTGTACAAATCGCTTAACTTTCAAATGTGAGGGTTGCCATGTACCTATAAATCACTTTGCAGAAAGTACGAGAATATTACTTCCAATAATGCTTGTGCATAGATACTTTGGCTAATAACGAACGGGGGATTCGCTTATAAAATCTTCCGGATTTATAACCCAGCCACTTGGCGCCAAGAGATGCGATGGACTTAAAAATAACTTTCAGGTCGTTTTTTACCACATATTTCAACTCCGATTTCATGAACTTTATTCCTTCTCCTGTTGGTTTACCGTAGCTTTCTATTAACCACTTGTTTTGTTCATGAAAAACGCGGGTATCAAAATATCGTTTAAACTCCTCTGCCAGCGTATAACTGTGCGAGTGATGCACCGTTGCATGAGCCACATAAGCTTTTTTAAATCCTGCTGAGAGCATTTTAGCAGCTACAATAGCATCCTCGCCCATTATTGAATCTGGCGGAAAGCCGCCCACATCTAATAATGCACTTTTGCGATACGCCGCAAAAGAGTTTGAACAAAAGAAAACTTTAAAGCCCATACTGGCTATGTCATCAAATGAATGGATATTTGATTCTGATGGGTAATTATATAACCGGGCATGAGTTTCCAGTAATTTAGCATTTACATGGGGAAGCTGCCTTCCGTAAGCCATACCTATGGAAGGATCATCAAATGCGCCAACTAAGTTTGCGATACTATCCGGCGAAGCTAAAATGGCATCTTGTGTTAAAAATATACAGATGTCAACATCATTGGATAATTCTCCTAATAATTGCCGTGTTGCGCCATGATTAAACTCTTGTTTTGGAATAGAGACTACTTTAAACCCAAATGATTTTGCAACTTCAACGGTATTATCGGTGGACCCTGAATCAACAATGATTTTATGTTTTACATTAGCTG
>NZ_JBFUKF010000370.1:0-4867 GCF_056400985.1 Mucilaginibacter sp. P4_G9
AAAGGAAACTGAGAAAACGCTGAAAAGAACTATAGGCGTTGGATCGCTTATAGCACTTGGTATTGGCGCAATTATCGGTGCCGGTATCTTTGTACGAACGGCGGCGGCAGCAGGCGAACATGCAGGTCCGGCGGTTACCATTTCATTTCTTATAGCAGCGGCTGGTTGCGCGCTGGCCGGTTTATGTTATGCAGAATTTGCCAGTATGATCCCTATCGCCGGTTCGGCCTACACCTATTCCTACGCTACCATGGGCGAGTTTATTGCCTGGATCATAGGCTGGGATTTGGTGCTTGAATACGCATTAGGCGCGGCAACAGTTTCTATAGGCTGGTCGCAATACTTTAATGAGTTTTTGCATACATTTTTTAACGTACACATTCCCTATGTCTGGTCGCACTCATTTATGGAAACCTCAAACACCACTGCAGGTATGTATGCTGCAGAGTTTGGTACAAGGGGTATTGTAAACCTGCCGGCTATCCTCATCCTTTTTCTGCTTACTATGCTATTAATCCGCGGTACTGCAGAATCGGCAATGGTAAATAACATTATTGTAGTAATTAAAGTAGCTATTGTATTAATGATCATTGGCCTGGGCTGGCATTTCATTAATCCTGCCTTCCATACGCCTTATACTATCCCGGCTGATGCAGGTGTAATAAAAGTTAGCGCGGGTACGGTTGATTACTCCGATACTTTTAATCATGGCTGGCTGGGTGTGTTGCGCGGGGCAAGTGTTGTATTTTTTGCCTTCATTGGTTTTGATGCCGTATCAACTGCTGCGCAGGAAGCTAAAAATCCACAACGCGATATGCCAAAAGGTATCCTGATATCGTTGGTTATCTGTACTGCGCTTTATATCCTTTTCTCGCACGTATTAACAGGTTTAGTATCTTATAAAGACTTCCTGATCCAGGGTAAAGAAGCATCAGTGAGCTATGCTATTAAAACTGCCATGCCTGGTTACGGATGGTTAGCATCGTTTGTTACTGTATCTATTCTTGCAGGTTTCTCCTCGGTTATCCTGGTGATGCTGATGGGTCAAACCCGTGTATTCTATACCATGAGTACTGATGGTTTAATTCCTAAAGTGTTTTCAAAATTACATCCCAAATACCGTACGCCATACAAATCTCAATGGTTGTTCTTTATTTTCGTATCGCTGTTTGCGGGTTTTATCCCGGATAAATATGTAGGCGATATGGTGAGCATCGGTACGCTGTTTGCATTTGTACTGGTATGTTTGGGTATCTTCATTTTAAGAAGAACCGATCCAGCTCTTGTTCGTCCATTTAAAACACCATGGTATATGGTTGTTTGTCCGCTTGGCGCAGCAATTTGCTTATGTATGATAGCCAGCGAGGGCTGGGAAAACTGGGCAAGGCTTATTGTTTGGTTGCTGATAGGCTTTGTTGTGTATTTCACTTACAGCATCAAACGTTCGCATGTAAGGCATGGTAAGGTTGAGGCCGCTGTTGATCCCATCAATCCAAAATTTGTTGAATAAACATATATCAATACAATTAAAAAAAGGCACTGATTTTCAGTGCCTTTTTTGTTAACTTCTTTTTTTATACCGAAGCTTTAATTGCACTTTTGCTGAGTTTCCGGTTAAAGTCTAAAGAATAAATCCTAAAGCCATGCAACCACTAATTTTCAGGGAGGTATTATCAGTTACGATGATCCTTTTCGCAATTATTGATATCCTGGGCGCTATACCCGTAATTATCCAGGTACGCCAGCGTGTAGGGCATATCGAATCGGAAAAGGCAAGCATAGCGGTATTGATATTAATGATCGTTTTTTTGTTTGTGGGCGATGAACTGCTGGCCATCATCGGGCTCGATATTTCATCATTTGCCATAGCAGGTTCGCTGGTGATATTTATCATCGCTATGGAAATGGTATTAGGCGTCGATTTTTTCAAGGAAGAATTACCTCAATCTGCATCCATCGTCCCTATCGCCTTCCCCCTTATAGCCGGCGCGGGAACCATGACTACCCTGCTCTCACTAAAATCGCAATATCAAACTCAAAATATCATTGTGGGCATAGTGCTCAACACCATAGTTGTTTACCTGGTACTCAAAAACGTAAAATGGCTCGAAAAACTGTTAGGGCCGGTTGGATTGAGTATTTTGCGTAAATCATTTGGGATAATTTTGTTGGCTATAGCTATTAAGTTGTTTAGGGCAAATACGCATTTGTAGATGTGCAGATTATAGATTTCAGATGTGCAGATGGAGCTGCAAGTGCTTTCATCCCCCCCGTCATTGCGAGGTACGAAGCAATCCCAAACTATGCAGATCGGATTTGCATAGCTACTCTGTAAGTCGGGGATTGCTTCGTGCCTCGCAATGACGGTAGGAAAAAAGCATTGTTCAAACCGCCAACAACCTCGCAACGGTTGAAGCGTATTAAGCCTCGCGGCTTTCACTCCCCCTTTAGGGGGCCGGGGGGCTCAACCTCGCCACAAACATTGTATCCGCTTTGTGCTCGTAGCCTTTCAGCACCTTGCTTTCTTCCAGCTTTAGGCCAAGCTCTTTTACAAGGTAATCAACCACATCCTCATTTTCGCCTTTAAAGGCCGAGCAGGTGATGTAAATAAGCGGTTTGCCGGGCTTAAGGTATTTCACCACGTTTTGGGCGATGCTTTTTTGCAGGCGCTGAAAAAATTCAATTTTTGCAGGCATAAACTGGGCTATCATCTCGGGTGTACGCCCCCAGGTGCCCGAGCCGCTGCAGGGGGCATCAAGAATGATCCCGTCAAATTCATAATCATGCAGGGTTTGATCGATATTGGTGGTCAGATCGAGCACCTTTTTTTGGTACTTGGTTAAACCCGCCAGCTGGAAACGCTCGTCGAGGTTGGCCAGTACCGATTCGCGGATATCAGATACCACCAATTTTATATTAGGCTCATCCTCGTGCAGCAGCAGCGATTTACCCCCCGATGCCGCACAGGCATCCCACCAGCTATCCCAGCGCTGCGGCCTGAAAAAATCGCCTGTTTGCTGTGATGAAAGATCCTGTACCTCAAACCAGTTTTGTTTAGGAAAAATAGTTTCAAGCCTTGTACCATTAGGCAAAGCGTAACAGCCGTTGCCTTCGTCTTTAAATACAACTCCGGCCTTGTTCAGTTGAGCTTTAACCAGGTGGTCGTACCCATTGCGTACCCGGATAAACAAATCGGGCTGACAAAAAAACGATTTTAAAAAGGCATCCTTATCAATCCCTGCCGATACCTGATCTATCCACGGGAACACATCATCAAGCTTAAATGCCGGGTAAGCTGTTTTTACAAGGGCAAGCTTATCATCTACATTAAAACTTACGCAAGCGGCCCAATCAGGCTTAAAATTTTGAAGGAACGAGTTAGTTTGGGTATGGCATAAAAACTCGGCTACAATAAGCCGTTCGTCGGTAGCCAGGTTGGGCAAGGCCTGCCCTATGCGGAAATAATTATATATTAAACGGCTGGCTACCCGCCTATCGGTAGAGCCCATTTGTTTGTTTTGCCTGTAAAAACCGGGTAAAAATTTACTTAAGGGCGTATCAACCGGGTATTCACCTATTATGCGCTGAAACGTTTTAAGCTGGTTTATTGCCTTCATTCTACCTGTTTTAACTCAAAGTTACTATACATTAATACATTTACATGGGTGTTCACCCAACCCAATCCCGGTTTTTTTATAAAGCGGAAGTTATTGTGCAGGCCAGTAAAACCGGCCTTATCAAGTGATGCAAAATTGTTATCAATCAGCTGTTTGCCAAAATACATGCCTTCATCAAATCCTTTTATGGCATAATCGGTAGGCTCAACATGGTAAAGCCTGTGGTATACCCTTATAAATTCCATACTGGCGTCTGATTTGTAATCAACCTGGTCGGCCGATGTAATATGGGTTTTTAAGCGCTGCAAAATATCAACCTTTAAAAAACCAAACTTTTGCCAGCTTGGGTGTCCAAACAGCACCACCGGGTAATGCCTGTTCAGGGTATCTAATGATCGCAGCGTAACGTTCAAAAAAGCCTGGTCGGTAGCGGCTACCACAAACACATTTTGTTCTGTTTTTGAAAGCTGGGGAATTAAACCGCTAAGCTGTCCTTTTGAAATAACAACGGTTATTATCCTTACCTTCTTTTTACTTAAACTGTCTGTGGCATTTTTAAATCCCCTCACATAATCCTGTTCCTGGCTAAATCCCGAACGCAGAATAAATATTTTTTTAGGCTTTAATTTATCATTGATAAACTGCGCGGCACCCCAGCCATGGTATTCTAAAGGTGGCATAACAGTTATCAAATTGTCGCTATTAATTGTGGCAGGCGATGCCGGTGACAGCGGCGAAACAATTGGCGACTTTGTATTAAGCCCCGTGGCAAATATCTTTATACCATCGGGGAAAACCGGGCCAACAATAAGGTCGCTATTTTTGATAAGAGGATTAAGGGCCAGGCTATGCGATTGCGCGTCCTCATCCTTTGAGTCGTACAAACGCAGTTTAAAATTAGCGCCATCAGCTGTCAGCGAATCCAAAGCCAATTTAAAGCCCTGGTAATATTCCACGCTCATATTGGCCTTGGTGAGGCCCGATGACGTGTATTTTGAACCGGGCCTTAAATGATCCAACCCCATAGGCAGCATCATGGCTATGGTTAATGGTTTAGCCGTCACAGGTTTTACCGGCGGCTTTTCGGCAGCTTTTGGTTTTTCAGTTTCAGATTGTTTTTTTACGGGTGTGGTTACCGTCCGCACCTTTGGTGAACATGCAGCCAGTACCAGCGCCGTTATAAAAAACAGTAACCATTTATTCCCACTCAATTGTAGCAGGTGGTTTCGAACTGATATCATATACTACCC
>NZ_JBFUKF010000371.1:0-4866 GCF_056400985.1 Mucilaginibacter sp. P4_G9
GCGCTGTTATCAATGGCACCGGTGTATTTTATTGTAAAACTGGTATTACCAATAGTTACCGGCGTATTATAATTGTAATTGTTTTTAATTTCTTTTTCGCCTATTTTATAACTGAGGGTAAAGGTTTGCTTGTTAACAGGTTTATAACTTACAACATCATGATAAAAGTTTAAGCTATCAAACTTTATCAGTTGAATATTTAATGGCTTTGAGGGATATGCTTCGGTGGTGCGTACTCGGCCCGATATAAAGAAGCTTATCCGGTAATCCATATCTTTAATAGCACTAAGTATCACATTTCTGCTTTGTAATACCGATGTTATGCTCTGAATTTTTGATGGCCCGCGGTCGGGAACTGTCATTACACTTATAAGGTCAGAAACCTCCGACTTTTTTTCTTCAATTTTTAGTGTACCTCCTGTTGCGTAGGTTTTTGGCGTGTACCATAAATAAACATATGATATAATTACTGCCAAACTCACTGATGCAGCGATCCAATACCAGCGGCTCACCAGTATTTTACCTATCTTGAAATAATCGATCTCCTGGTTAGGCAGTTTTCTTTGGAATTTTTCTGTCTCTTCCATTAGCGGCGCGAAAGCGATAAAACAATTAAAGCTGTATTAAGTAAAAGCAATATTGGCTGTGTAAGGGTTGATACATTTTGTAAGTTATCATTGCGAACAGCGCGTTTGTTTTGCGATATATACACAATATCGCCATTTTGAAGTATGGCCCGCGGATCATTTATAGATTGTATATCTCTAAGGTTGATATAGGTCACCTGCGGATTTTTTTGATCGCCGCGTATAATCTTAATGTTTGTTTCATTGGCCTTATCTGTAAGGCCCCCCGCTTCACCAATCATTTCAACCAAAGTAGTATTATCTCTTACCAGAGGGAAATTTCCCTGTGCTCTAATTTCGCCAAGGAAAGTCACCTTCAGGTTTGTAATTTTTAATTCAATTATAGGATCTTTTAAAAGGCTTTTACGGTAAAGCTCCTCAATAAGTTTTGCAGCCTGGGCGCGTGTAAACCCTGTTACAGCAACATGGCCAATAACCGGCAGTGCTACAGTTCCATCTTCATCAACCTGGTAGGTTTGCCCGGCGCCGGCATTTCCGCCGCCACCCGGGGTATTGGATGAAGGGGCTTCATCAACCACATACCTAATGTTTTGCAGGTTGCGTATCTGCAGCACATCCTGTGGTTTAATGTGATAACTGCTTAAAACGTTATTGTTTTTTTGCGATAGCGTATCTGAATTGACAGTTTTTTGTTCAAAAAGAGTTTGGTACTGCCTGCCTGAGCAGGAGGATAAAATTACAACTATTAAAAAAACAGGGAAAATGGACGTTATTATGCGCATGGGGACGAAAACTTCTGCTTAATATTTTTTATAATTGTGCATTAATTCCAAAAATACATAATTTGCGGGTATTAACGATTTGTATTTTTCCAATTCATAGGTTTGAAGATTTCATTGGTAACCGTTGTTTATAATGCCCAGGATACCATAGCGCAATGTATCCAATCCGTTATCAGCCAAAAACATCCCGATATAGAGTACATTGTTATTGATGGCGGATCAACGGACAACACCCTTCAAATAATTGATCAGTACCGTTCAGCAATCAGTTTTTTTGTTTCTGAACCAGACAAAGGCATATATGATGCCATAAATAAAGGTATTAAGAAAGCAACCGGCCAGATTGTTGGCACCCTTAATGCCGACGATCGCCTGGCCGATGATCAGGTTATATCGGCAGTAGCGCAAGTATTTACGCAACAGGATATTGATGCCGTTTACGGAAATTTGAATTTTGTTGATATAACTGGAAAAATAACCCGTAATTGGGTTTCAAAGCAGTGTAGGGCTAATTCCTTTAACCGGGGATTTATGCCCCCGCACCCTACATTTTATTGCAAACGTGATTTATTTAAAAAATTAGGATTTTATAGCCTTAAATATGGCTCAGCGGCCGATTACGAATTAATGGTAAGGTTTATGTATCTGCATAAAATCAATTTTTTTTATTTAAACAGGATAATGGTTACCATGCTGGCTGGGGGGATAAGTAATAAGAGCTTTAAAAACCGGCTCAAAGCCTGGGGCTTTGATTTAAAAGCTATGCGGAACAATGGTATCAGGCGCCCTGTACTTACATTAGCTTTAAAACCAATCCGGAAAATTTTTCAATATTTTTAATTTGAAGTTAAACCTTTGCTTTGCTAACCGCGTATAACAGCCTGACTATAAAAATGAATTGATTCAAAAGCCCCTGGTACTATGATTGAACTTTTACATTCGCATCATTTTATTTACAACATTTTAATAGTATTGTTCTCAACCCTGATTACCTTGCTATCCATTCCATCCATTTTACACGTTGCGCGCTCAAGGCACCTTTATGATGATGTGGGCCATTTCAGAAAACAGCATGATCATGGTATTCCGCGTTTAGGAGGGGTGGCTATTTTTGTAAGCTTTACCATTACAATTTTGTTGTTTAGCATCATTGATAAGGCATTACCTATCAGTTACCTGCTTTTAGCCTGTATAATTCTTTTTATTATGGGTTTAAAAGATGACTTGTCCGGAGTAAATTCAAGTACAAAGTTCCTTATCCAGTTTGCGGTTGCGGCTATATTGGTGTTATTTGGCGATATTCGCTTAACCAGCATGTATGGCGTATTTGGTATTTTCCAGCTTCCTTATATCCCAAGCGCCATGCTCTCTATACTGCTTATCATGCTTATCGTTAATTCCTTCAATTTAATTGATGGCGTTGACGGATTGGCAGCTACAACAGGAATTATTGCAAACTGCACATTTGCTTTATTATTTATGTACATAAAGCAATATGAGCTTGCGGCTATTTCATTTGCTATGGCAGGCGCTATTATTGGCTTTTTGAAGTATAATATTACGCCCGCCAAAATATTCATGGGCGATACAGGTGCATTGTTAATTGGCCTTGTATCGGCAGTTATGGCCATTAAATTTATCGAGATGAGTAAAATTTCGGGCGCTGGCATCCCCGCTATAAGCTTTGCGCCTGCATTAACAATTGCTGTATTGATAGGGCCGGTTTTTGATACATTAAGAATGTTTACACTAAGGATAGTTAGCGGAAAATCGCCATTTGATGCCGATCGGAACCACAATCACCACCGTATATTAAGGCTTGGACTCAGTCACTTACAAACTACCTTATGCTTATCGGTAATTAATTTATTATCAATAGGTATGGTATTTATGTTTAGTGGCTTAAGCAATTCGCTGCTAATTGTGATCAACTTGTTATTTTCGGTAGCCTCTAACTGGATCATCACTTTTTGCCTGCGCTCAAAAGAACGTGAAAGCCTGGCATTGCGCAATTTTTTGGCGTAAATATTCAATGACGGTACTTTAAGTAGTTTTAAAGTCACTAAATTTAGGTAACTATAAATAGCCACCCATCTTCATTAACTTTGCTGCCCTTATAAAACAATGATGAAGATTGCCATAAATGGATTCGGCCGCATCGGGCGCATATTTTTAAGAAATATATTATCACGCCCTGGTATACAGGTAGTAGCAATTAACGACCTAACAAATACCCAAACCCTTGCTCATCTGTTTAAATATGATTCTGTACACCGGGGTTTTAAAGGCGAGGTAAGTTTTGATGCGGATAACCTGTTCATTAACGGGCAAAAAATAAAAGTATTGGCCCAACGTGATCCCCTGGCCCTGCCATGGAAAGACCTGGACATTGATCTGGTGATAGAGTCTACCGGGAAGTTTACCTCAAGACAAGGTGCTCAGCTGCATTTAACGGCCGGAGCAAAACAGGTGATCATATCCGCCCCGTCAACAGATAAAAGTGTGCCAACAGTAGTGCTGGCCGTTAATGATGGGCTGGTTGACCTTCAATCTCCAATATTGTCTAATGCGTCCTGCACTACAAATAATGTGGCTGCTATGGTAAAGATACTTGACGAAAACTGGGGTATCATTGATGGTTATATCACCACTGTGCATTCAATGACCGGAGATCAAAGCCTGCATGATGCACCACATAAAGATCTGAGGCGTGCAAGAGCGGCATCGGCGTCCATTATTCCTACAACTACCGGGGCCGCCAAGGCTATTACAGCAATATTTCCTCATCTTGATGGCAGACTGGGTGGAGCAGGCATTCGTGTTCCCGTGCTTAACGGCTCATTAACCGATTTTACCTGCAGCCTAAAAAACCTCCCTACTATTGATGAGATTAACTTTGCATTTAAACAGGCCGCCTGCGGCCCCATGAAACATGTACTGGAGTATACCGAAGATCCCATAGTATCAACCGATATACTGGACAACCCTCACAGTTGTATCTTTGATGCTCAGCTTACATCAATAGTAGGCGGTTTGGTTAAAGTTGTAGGTTGGTATGACAATGAAATGGGGTATAGCAGCCGCCTTGCCGACCTGGTTGAAAAAATTGCCAAACTAAAAAGTGCGATGGMCTAAATAGGTCAATTTTATTAGCTAAACTACATGATAAAATTTATTGAGGTTGAGGATCTTTTAGCCATCCGCAACGAAGTATTACGCGAAGGCAGACTTACTTTAAATGAATGCCGTTTCCCTACCGATAAAATAGAAGCTGCCTTCCATTTAGGGTTTTATAAAGATGAAGAACTGGCATGTATAGTATCATTCCATCCCCAAAGTTATGGCGAATTTGCAGGAATGGGTTACCAGTTGCGTGGCRTGGCAACCATTGAAAAATACAGGGGACTGGGTTTAGGTAATCAACTGGTAAATTTCGCGCTTACCTACCTGCGTGGCCAAAAGGTGAATTATGTTTGGTGTAATGCCCGCAAAAAAGC
>NZ_JBFUKF010000372.1:0-4864 GCF_056400985.1 Mucilaginibacter sp. P4_G9
CAAATAAGCAGGGATTGAGTGAAGATTTTGGCTGCGATCGAAATCCTCGTCCTGCAGGGCGTATATGATATCAAACCCGCTCACCCAGCATAAAACCGAAAGGGAGAAAAATATAGGCGTTAAGGCAAAAGCACCGGTAACTACAAGGTAAGCTCCAATAGGGGCCAGTGATAAACCTAAACCTAAAACCAAATGGCAAAGTGCGGTGAAGCGCTTGGTAGCACTATAACCCATTACTACAAATAAGGCAATTGGGGATAGGTAAAAACATAAAGGGTTAATAAAAAATGTAGCTGCTATAAACAACCCGCAGTTAATTAAGGTGAAAGTTAAAGCCGCCGGTGCGCTGATCCTTCCGGATGGAATATCGCGTTGCTTGGTGCGTGGGTTTTGCGCGTCAATGTCCCTATCTAAATAACGGTTAAACGCCATAGCCGAATTACGGGCGAAGATCATACAGAGCACCATTAAAACCAGCTTGCGCCAGTCGAAAGTGTGGTTAGTAGTGGTAACTGCCAAAAAGAAGCCAATAAAGGCAAATGGCATGGCAAATATGGTATGCGTAAATGTTACTAATGAAAGGTATTTTTTCATCTAAAATTAATCTCTTGGTTCAAAATGAGGCACTACAAAATCCTTATTTATATTATCAATAAAACCTAAAATCTCGTCGCGACCTAATTGTAATTCGGCAGATGTTACAAAGTATTGCGGGAATTCCTCAAATGTTTCCATTAAGGCTTTTTTAAATTTGGCAATGTTCTGGTCGGTTTTTACGCTTGATTGTTTATCGGCTTTGGTGAAAACCAGCACGAACGACAATCCTTTTTCGCCCAGCCAGTTACAAAACTCAATGTCGATTTTTTGTGGTTCCAGGCGGCTATCTATCAGCACCATCACGCATTGCAGGCTTTCGCGCTTATCCAGGTAGCTATGGATAAATTTGTTCCAGTTGGCTTTATTTGTTTTGGATGCACGGGCATAGCCATAGCCTGGTAAATCAACAATATACCAGCTGTCATTAATAAAAAAATGATTAATGAGCTGGGTTTTACCCGGTGTTTGCGATGTTTTTGCTAATCCCTTTTTTTGCGTTAGCATATTAATAAGGGATGATTTGCCCACGTTTGAGCGCCCGATAAATGCATACTCCGCTTTGATGGGCGGCGGTAGTTTAGAGATCTGGGTATTGCTGCAAATAAATTCGGCCGTTTTAACAATCATGCTGCAAAGGTAGGGTTTTTGTTTTTAACGTTGTTGGGATGTTGTAAGGTTGAAAAGTTGGAATGTTGAGCCGTTTATACACTGCAAGTATAATAAAATTATAAATAGATGTTTAAACATATTTTACACAAGGCTAACAAAGTCAATGTTAAAACCTTGTAACTTTACAATATTACAACAACAAAGATGAACGATTATAAAATACCCGCCCAAACCCGCATTGGCCATGTGCATTTAAAGGTGAGCGACCTGCAAAAATCACTTGATTTTTACTGCGGTTTATTGGGGTTTGATAAAATGATGCTGTACGGTGATCAGGCTGCTTTTATATCTGCCGGAGGGTATCACCACCATATAGGTTTAAATACCTGGCATAGTAAAGGGGCTTCACCGGCACCTGAGTATGCTCCGGGCTTGTATCACACGGCTATTGTTTATCCGGAACGTAAGGATCTGGCTTTGATCCTGCAACGCCTTATAGATGCCAAATATCCTATCACAGGTGCATCTGACCACGGCGTATCCGAAGCCATCTATCTGAATGATCCCGATCAAAACGGAGTTGAACTTTACTGGGACAGGCCAAAAGAAAACTGGCCGGTTGATGAAAATGGCGATATGATCATGTTTACGAAGAGGTTGGATATTGAAGGTTTACTGGCAACTATTAAGGGCTAACGGTAAAACTTTTTAAAGTTGATATTTTCGCCTTTATGATATCCCTGCCAATACCTTTACAATACCTTTAGCATATCCTTCGGTGCACCAAACTTATACCAAACTCATCCTAATTATCGTGCTTTTGAACCTTTAAAAAGTACTTAAAATTTTGATATATAAATGTTTAAATAAAAATGAGGACTGGTAACAGCTTGCCTTTTTAACCAAATAACCCTATTATCCTTTACAGATAACAGGGTTATTTTTAACACTCAAATATAGAGCAAAATTTTGCGCTTTTTGTCGAATATTACAGCGAGCTGAACAGTTTTTTATGGGTGCATTATTGGGCGTTTCGGTTAACGTAAACCAAGGCAGCATATCAAAATCAGTTTCCTAATCATATCAAACTAATCTGCCGCGACAATCTAAAAATCCTGTCAATCCTGCAAAATCCTTTAATCGTGTTACAACTCCTTTATCTTTATATTCCTGAAATAAGCCTTATGCCCGTGATCCTGCAGGGCAATTAAGCCGGTTTTGGAGGCTCCATAATCAGGATATTCTTTCCATTTGCCTTCGTTTTTTTTCTTGGTCCACTCGTCCGTCCAGGCTTCAAAGGCTACTATTTTTGAGCCATTGAGCCAATGCTCTACATGACCATTATTGAATACAATTTTACTTGTGTTCCATTTACCAACCGGCTCTGTTTTTTTAAGCGTGTTGGGTATGTACATGGCATAATCGCAGCCGGTTTTTTGCCATTCCTCCAGTTTATCGGGCCAGCCTTCATCATCTATAAGCTGGTATTCGGGGCCGGTATTATAAGTAGCGTGGTATTTGGGGTCTTCAATTACATGATACAGCACGCCGCTGTTGCTGCCTTTATCAATTTTCCATTCCCACTCCAGTTCAAAATTGGTGTAGGTTTTGTTGGTAACAATATCACCCCCGGTATCGCCCTCTGCGGCGCCTAAACATACCAATGCCCCGTCAACAATGGTCCAGTTTTTTACTTCGCCTTTTTTGTTGAAGCCGTGCCAGCCATTCAATGTTTTACCATCGAATAGTTTTACCCACCCGGCTTTTTGGGTGTGTGATTTTTTTGTATGGGGTGGTGTTTTTACCGTGATAGCCGATATCTGTACATAAACTAAAGCCGCTGCGGCCATTACCAAGCCAAGTTTTTTTAATTGTTGTTGCATGTTATTTATTTACTGATGTTTTACAATTGATTAGTTTAAGCTTTTTTGATTGTTTGCATTTTTTCGGGATCCCAAAACATGGGGCTGTTATTATAATAACTATCGTTGCATAGCAGGGCAGGGGCGGCAGCGCGATAGCCAAATATGGCATCCTCGGTTACTTTACCATTGTTCCTGATGGCGTTAAAGAAGTTATTCATATGGTCATATGGGCCACCCATGTAGCCTTTGTCGGCGTCATAGATGATCTCTTCGGGCGGCAGCATTTTTTTACGTTCGGCATAACCGCTGCCTGCTTTTTTTAGTTTATCCAGGTAAAACGGATCGTCGGAGGCAAAGGTCTTGTTCCGTTTCAGGGTCACTTTATCCCAGGTAATGTCCATAGAGCCTTCGCTGCCAACCAACTTAAGGTAGGTGGTGCCACTGGTGCCGTCAACAAAGTTGCAGCGCAACGATAGATTGAAGGCCGGATGTGCCTTTGTTTTGCCATAATCAAAAGTACCCAGCAATACATCGGGTACCTCGCGGCCATCGTTCCAGAAACGTAACCCGCCCGATGCATAGATCTTATTTGGCCCAACAGAATCTGTTATAAAGTGCAGGCTCGAAAACAGGTGCACAAAAAGATCGCCTGCCATACCTGTACCATAATCGGTATAGTTTCTCCACCGGAAAAAGCGTTTCTCGTCGAACGGTCGTTTTTTGGTATTGCTGATGTAAGTTTCCCAATCCAGTGTCTGTGGCGATGCATCAGCCGGGATGGGGTATTGCCAAACTTCCAGTGGTTCGCGGCGCGCCCAAAAACCCTCGGCATAATTAAGCTCGCCAATGGCCCCGCTTTTTAGCAGCTCATGCGCTTTTTCGTTACCTAATGATGATACGCCCTGGCTGCCCACCTGGAAAACTTTACCGGTTTCCTTTTGTGCTTTAATTACGGCGGGGCCCTCAGTAATGGCGTGTACCATTGGTTTTTCGCAGTACACGTGTTTACCGGCGTGCATGGCATCAACAGAAATTTGCTGGTGCCAGTGGTCGGGTGTGGCTATAATCACAGCATCAATATCCTTGCGGTTCAGGATCTCTTTATAAACGCGGGTGGTAAATATATCAGCACC
Organism: Mucilaginibacter sp. P4_G9; assembly: GCF_056400985.1. Lineage (NCBI taxonomy): Bacteria > Pseudomonadati > Bacteroidota > Sphingobacteriia > Sphingobacteriales > Sphingobacteriaceae > Mucilaginibacter > Mucilaginibacter sp. P4_G9. The sequence continues at coordinate 4,205 of NZ_JBFUKF010000372.1, forward strand.
CCATTTTGCTTTCGCATCCTTAAGGCGGCCATCATATAAATCACATACCGCAACCAGTTTTACACCTGGAATTTTGAGGGCTGTATCGGTGTCACTATTACCCATACCTCCCGCGCCAATAAGGGCAATGTTAATCTGGTCATTCAGCTCATAACCTAATTTTCTTTTCAGGATGGCAAAGGGCCTTACAGTGCTTTCGGAAGCGAACAGGTTGCTGCCAACAGCGACGGCTGCAGTGGTTGTAGTTAGTTTTTTGATAAAACTCCGGCGTGATGATTCTTGTTTTTCTTTCATAGATAAGGCAATGAACTTAATGTACTTTAGTTATTTATAAGAACTTATAAAACCCGGTAGCTCCATTTAAGGGCTGACCTGTTATGAACTGGTTTAAAAGAATTGGTTTTTAAAATTAAGGAATTGACTTAACATTTACACAAGCTGATCAACTTAATCCATCCAGGTAAACGCAATAGTGATACAATCACTATCTTTGCCACCACTTAAAAAAATGAGCAAAACCATAACTCCGTATAACAATCAACAGGCAACCAAAAAAGAACAGGTGGCCGATATGTTCAACAATATATCAAAAACATATGATTTCCTGAACCATTTTATGTCGTTAGGGATTGATATCATCTGGCGTAAAAAGGCTATAAA
>NZ_JBFUKF010000373.1:0-4844 GCF_056400985.1 Mucilaginibacter sp. P4_G9
CATTCGTATAGCTATTGTTGCCTTAGTGTAAAAATTACATGAAATAAATATTATATATCTAATAATTGACCTGTCTTTTTTTTAATGATAAGAAATTATCTATTTTTCCGTTAGTTAGTGTAAAAAATATTCACTCAAATGGCTTTTAGATATAAAAGCGCTAATATGATTTAAAGAAACAATAACTTGATTAGTTTTTTTGAATGATTAAAATATTTTACGGGTTATTTTGATTGAAAAAAATGACTTTAACTATTTTTAATTTGTAATGATTTCAATACCCAAACCTTATTCGTGAAAAAAACATATTTAATAATTTCCTTACTTCTTTTTACTATTATAAAGGGTTATTCTCAAAGCATATCAGTTGGCAGTTATCCCGAAGATATTGCGAGAAGAAACCAGGTTTCTGGCAAAAGCGATAATCCATCTTCCTTTATTATTCGCCCTTTAAACATTCAATGGGACAGTAAAGCTGCCGACTCCGTGCTGCAAAAGCTTGTAGCAAGTAAATTATATTCAAAATTTAGCTTCATGGGCATGCCATCAGGAATACAATTGCTGCCGTTTAGCTGGCTGAATGAATACAATGTTAACAGACCATTTGGTTACAACAATGCATCATTGTATCCAAACGCAGGTTATCAGAGTATGCTGAGCGGCGGTTTCTTAGTTAAGGCAGGTATATTCAGGATACAGGTTAAACCAGAACTGGTGTATGCACAAAATAAAAGATTTGATACGTTTGCTGATGTGCAGGCCAATAATAATTCCCCCGCGCTTATGAACGCCTATTTTGGCACTATAAATGGTATTGATGCGCCCGAAAGATTTGGAAATAATTCAATAAAGCATCTGTACCCCGGGCAATCCAAAATCACAATAAATTATCAAAGTATTGAAGCCGGGGTTTCTACAGAAAACCTATGGTGGGGACCGGGCATAAAAAACTCCATCATGATGAGTAACTCTGCACCTGGCTTTTTGCACTGGACATTTAATTCTGTAAAACCTGTTAAAACAATAATTGGTTCATTTGAATGGCAAATAATTGGCGGTAACTTAAAGCAATCGGGTTTTATGCCTGATGATATAAACAAATTAAATTATGGTAAAAACCTGTACAGTCCCAAACCCAAAGTTACACGATATATTTCGGCTTATACTGTTAACTGGCAGCCCAAATGGTTAAAAGGGCTTTATTTGGGCATTACAAGCTACGATTATCTTAATAAAGATTCGATCTATCATCAAAAAAACATCATTCGGAAAATATTCCCGGTAATTACGGGATCGTCTGTAAAGGCGAATGACGCTTCAAACAGTACAGGGGGCGATGGACAGGATTTTGCCTATGCATTTAATATAAGGCAACTATTACCGCTATACAAAGCAGAAGTTTATTTTGAATGGGCCAGGAATGACAGATATGGAAGTCTTAATGATCTTTTACAAGAGCCGGAACATTCAACTGCGTATACATTTGGGGGGCGTAAATTATTTGACCTGAGCAAAGGAGCGTTTATACAGGTAAAAGCCGAAATTACCCAATTGCAACGGCCACCAACCTTTTTGGTACGGGATGAGCCCACATGGTATGAACATCTTTTGAGTCCGAGGGATGGTTATACAAATAACGGGAGATATGTAGGCGCGGGTATTGGGCCGGGAAGTAATAGCTTTATATTTGATATTAGTTATTTAAAAAACCTGAACGCATTTGGTATTACACTTGAAAGACAGTTGCATAACAACGACCTTTATTACAGCGCCTTTGCTGGTACAGGTACGTATAATTTGCATTGGGTAGATCTTTCGGGCACTTTTTATAGTAATGTAAAGTTGAAAAGATACCTGCTATCAGCCGAAGTTACCCCTGTTTACTCGTTAAACTACCAATACAAAAACGGGGAAAGTTTTAACTTACATGCAAGGCTTAATATCACTTATTATTTTAACTAACGGCTATGCTTTTTGTGCCTCTCTATCATTATCTTAAAATAACGATTGTTTATCCTACAAATTAAAAGCACCTGTATTGGTGTTAATAAATAATTATTTGATTTACTTTTGCAAAAGTAATATCATTTATCGGAGCGTTGTTTTTATCTCTGATAGCATTTAACATATGAGCAAATTTAACTTTCGTATACTTTTAATAGCCCTGATTATTTTGTGTGGGGCAGTTAAAAAATCTTCGGCCCAAAGTAATTTTCAAAATATATCTTCTGTTAATGTAGATGATCTTTCCGATCAGCAAATAGCACAGCTGATGCAACAGGCACAAAGTGCAGGGTTAAGTGATGCTGATTTAATACAGCAGGCACAAAGTAGGGGGATGTCGGCCAGTCAGGCCCAGAAATTGCAGTTGCGGGTAAAAAAACTGCGCAATAAATCGGCAGGCTCATCGGCAAATGCGGCTGATAGCGTTGCTACGCAAGGGAGGCAACTTAATTACAAACCCGACAGTGTTGACACATCCTTTTCCCGAAAAGATATATTTGAGGGACTTAAGCCAAAAGTATTTGGCGCCGATATTTTTAAAAATAAAAACAGCTCATTTGAGCCCAACCTTAAGCTCGCTACACCGTTAAATTATATTGTTGGTCCTAATGATCAGCTTAATATTAACGTTTATGGCAATTCATTGGTAAATTGGAAACTCGATGTTTCGCCCGAGGGAAATATCAATATCCCCGGGATAGGTATTTTAAATGTAGGCGGTAAAACAATCGAACAAGCTACTTCATTAATAAAAGGTAAGCTCGCAGCTAATAATTATGCTATAGGCCGCGGTACAAATGTTCAGGTAACGCTTGGCAATATTCGTAGTATCCATGTAATTATTATCGGCCAGGTTACAAAACCGGGCACCTACACGCTGCCATCGCTGGCCACGGTTTTTAATGCGTTATATACGGCAGGCGGCCCAACCGAAAACGGAAGCTTAAGGCAAATAGAGGTCATCCGGAACAACCGTATCATAAGGCATCTTGATGTTTACGACTTCCTGGTGAAAGGCGATCAAAAGAATAACATTTCTTTACAAGATCAGGATATAGTTCGGGTTCCCACTTTCAGAACCAGGGTTGAGCTTGCCGGGCAGGTTAAAATTCCGGCATTATTTGAGGTTTTACCTGGCGAAACCCTTGATAATATATTAACCTACGCAGGGGGCTTTACCGATAGCGCCTATACGGCACGTATTAAGGTTTCGCAAATAAGCGACCAGCAAAGAAAAATAACGGATGTATTGGAAGCTGATTACAAAAACTACATTCCTTTAAGGGGCGATAAATACACAATTGAATCTATTATTAACAGGTTTGAAAATAGGGTTGCTATTAATGGAGCTGTATTTAAACCCGGAGATTATGAATTGCAAAGTGGTTTAACATTATATCAACTAATAGAAAAGGCTGCCGGCTTAAAAGAAGATGCCTTTACAGAGAGGGGAACAATTACCCGGCTAAAGCCTGATAACAGTACCGAGATAATAGGTTTTAGTGTAAAGGATGTTATCAATAAAACGGTAAGCATACAGCTACAGCGTGAAGACATTGTAAATATTTCTTCGATATTTGATCTGCGCGATAGGTATATAGTTACCATTAATGGCAGTATAAGAAAGCCAGGAAAGTTTGCTTTTTCTGAAAACATGAAAGTAGAGGATCTGATTTTAAAGGCCGGTGGGTTTGCAGAGGGTGCAAGTACAAAACGCATCGAAGTGGCCCGGAGGAAATCTGATGCCGATCCCTCTTCCAAAAATAGTGCTGTTGCACAGGTTTTTACCGTTAACATTGATGGCCCGTTAAAGCCCAACGATGCTAATTTTGTACTAAATCCATTTGATATAGTTTCGGTATACAGTTTACCTGGCTTTGAAAAACAAAAAACAGTAAAAGTTGAAGGGGAAGTTTTATACCCAGGGTCGTATACTATAAAAAACAAAAACGAGAAAATATCAGATCTGGTTGCCCGCGCCGGTGGCCTTACCGCATCGGCAGATGTTGAGGGCGGATCGTTAAAAAGAGAAAACATTGCCATATTGGGTGTTGATAAAAATAAAGCAGATACTACAGCACTTGCTCTTGAGCGCACCGCTCAGTTTAGCAGGCTTAAAAGAGCTTATAAGGATTCCACCAACATAGCGGCAGATACCCAGAAGCGAAATAATTATGTAGGTATCGATCTTACCAGAATCTTAAAATCTCCCGGGTCAAAAATAGATCTGTTGTTGGAGGATGGCGACGTTTTAAGGGTTCCTAAGCAACAGCAAATCGTTCGCGTTAACGGTCAGGTGCTTTATCCGAGTGCAGTTGTTTACGATAGTTCAAAATCATTTAATGGCTTTGTATCAAATGCGGGCGGATATGGACCAGACGCCTTAAGAAGGGGAGCTTATGTAGTATATGCCAACGGAACCGTAAAGGGCACCCGGAAGTTTTTGTTTTTTAATATCCATCCTTCAGTTAAACCCGGAAGTGAAATATATGTTCCTAAAAAGGCAGAAAGCAAAAACAATACCGGTCAGTTGATTTTAGGATATACTACAGGGCTGGCATCGTTAGGGGCTATTATTTTGGGGATCTTAAGTTTGAATAAATAAAAGCTAAGTATTGAACGTTAAATAATATGAATAAGAGTGCTCAGCAAGATCCGGATGAGATATCGTTCAAGGATGTTGTTTTTAAATTAAAATCCTCTATAAAATATCTTCAGAAAAGATGGCTTGTTTTAACAATTTGTGGAGTTTTAGGTGGTGTTGCCGGCATCACATATACTATGCAAAAAAAGCCAGTTTACACAGCAACGTGTTCTTTTGTATTAGAAGAAAATAAAGG
>NZ_JBFUKF010000374.1:0-4831 GCF_056400985.1 Mucilaginibacter sp. P4_G9
GTCATGGAGGTAGCTATTACGTTGCCGTTTACTGCAAGCTTGTAACCTTTGGTATCAGAAGTCCCGATTCCTACATTTCCTGCTGTAATGGTCATTCTCAGATAGCTGGCGAGATTAGTATTAGAAATATTGTAATTAGAGCCGCCTGTTGAGTTCCCGTTGTAAAAATTAATGGCACCAAGGTTCCCACCGCTGTTGTCCATCCTAATCGCCGCCCAGTAATTGCTTCCACCGTCGCCAAGCGCGGTAAAAGTTCCGTTTAAATTGTCCTTGATCGCGCCGCCCAAAAATAGGTTTGTAAATCCGTTGGCTGCCCCCCTGGCAGATGATATATTTCCGAATGTTTGCATGGATATAGCTCCGTTCACGTCCAAAGTGGTGTTTGGGCTGGTGGTGCCGATACCGACGTTTCCGGTAGCCGGGAAAGTATTTTGCGCATAAGAATAAAAGTTTGTAAATAGTATCGCTGTTATTAGCAGAGAAAGTGATTTCATTTATTTAAGACTTGAGGTTGAATTTTTGTTTAAGAGCTTTGTTATTGATTCAAGCTGATTTTTAAGCTGATCTATTTGTTGTGCATTTTTTTGGTTAATAGCTTCCTGCTCTTTTTCTTTCTTATCCTTTTCAATCAAATACAAAGTCAACTCCTCCACCTTTTTTACCAGCAGCTTATTCATTTCGCCCACATCGAGCCCGTTCTTTATCATTTCCGATTCCGATGGAATTTCAGGCAAATGTTGATATTGATCGATATAAACTTTCACCTCATTTAATGATCTTAGCTGGTAGTCTTTTTTGAATACATAATCGCCCCATCCATTCAGATCAATATTCACCTGTTTTGAGTGGATTGAACCGTTTACATCCAGTTTGTTTTGTGGGTTGGTAGTCCCAATGCCAACATTGCCATTAAAGTTTATGCGCATTCTTTCGATGTTGGTACCATCGCCACCTGTTCCGGTAGCCCAACTGGTTTTAAATTTAAGAATAGTAACATCATCATAATTAGTGGCAAACCTCGAAGATTCAATTGAAGCAAACTCACCACATGACGATCCAAAGGCAAGTTTTCCTTCGCTGCTTCCATCAGTAGTATTACATTCTTTATCAAAAAGTTGAATAATGGGTGTGCTGTTTGAAATTGTTAATGCAGCACCCGGAGTAGTTGTACCAATACCCACGGTATTAGTAGTAGAAGTTACCGTTCCGCTGGTTGTAAATTGCGCATGTAAGAATTGCGAAACTGATAAAAGAATAATAAGTGTAAAGGATAATTTTTTCATGATGGCTAATAGTTTGTTTGGGGATAAAAAATGTTGTTAGAGCTTTGTTCCGCTCAAAAAAATTAACATAACAGGCATAACAGCCGCGTTACGGCTATGCTGAATAAGTTAAAATCAGAAATTGTTTGGGTTATATATTAAGAGTACTGATGAGATGGTTTCATGTTATTGTGATAGGGTTAAGGTGGTAAAATAGGTTTTAGGTAAAAGGTATTTATAAATTATATTATAGTTCTATTTGGTGATAAAAATAATATATTTTATTTAATATAAAATGTGCCCTTAACATTTTTTCTTAAAAAATTTAGGTGATATGTTTAATTCAAAACTTCGTAGTCTGTTCCGCACAACTGGGATACAAACAAAGTTACGCAGCTCCCGCTAAACATATGGTGACACTGTTTTGTCAGTACTCGGCCGGGGTAGCAGGTAAGTTATAAAGCGGGATGGCAGGGGTAAGGAAGGGGAGAGTAAGGTGGCCCGCAGTGTAACTTTAGGGTAGGGTTGAGTGAATGATATGCAGGTTCAATATTTATCGCTAATTGTTAACTTTTCTCGTTATTTATTGTACAAATGTTATCTATAGCTAAATATTTCTCGCCTAAAATGAAGTTCGGGCTTTTGTCCATTTATTCTTCATCCCAATCCTCCCCCCAAAACAAAAATAGCGACTGATTTTTACCAGTCGCTATTGTGCAATAAATATATTAGTACAACCTACAACCCGAAGGCTGCTTTTACCTTATCAACATAGTCCAGTTTCTCCCAGGTAAACAGTTCTACTTCGCGTTTAAGCTCGCTGCCGTCATGGGCTATAAAGGTTTTGGTTACAATTTCGCTTGGTTTACCAAAATGACCGTATGCTGCAGTTTCGCTGTAAATGGGGTTGCGCAGTTTAAAGCGGGTTTCAATGGCATATGGCGTCATGTTAAAAACGGCTTCTACTTTTTGGGCAATCTCGCCATCATGTAATTCAACTTTGGCTGTGCCATAGGTATTTACGTAAATACCCATTGGCTGGGCTACGCCTATAGCGTATGATACTTGCACCAAAACTTCGTCGCAAACGCCTGCGGCCACCAGGTTTTTGGCAATGTGCCGGGTTGCATAAGCAGCAGAACGATCAACCTTTGAAGGGTCTTTACCAGAAAATGCGCCACCGCCATGCGCGCCTTTACCACCGTAGGTATCCACAATAATTTTCCGTCCGGTTAAGCCAGTATCTCCATGTGGCCCACCGATAACGAATTTGCCGGTTGGGTTAATGTGGTATTTTATCTGGTCGTTAAAAAAGTGCGCGTACGTTGGGTATTTGGCTTTTACCCTCGGAATAAGGATGCTAATAATATCAGCGCTGATTTTGGTCAGCATGGCCTTCTCTTCGTCGAAATCGTCATGCTGGGTAGAGATAACGATAGCGTCTATACGTTGCGGCTTATTATCATCGCTATACTCTAATGTAACCTGCGATTTTGCATCGGGGCGAAGGTATTTGATTTCGCTGTTTTCGCGGCGGATAGCAGCCAGCTCAATTAATAGGGCATGGGCAATATCCAATGCCAGCGGCATATAGTTTTCAGTTTCGGCAGTAGCATAGCCAAACATCATGCCTTGGTCGCCGGCGCCCTGCTCTTCAGGAGCTTTGCGTTCAACACCCTGGTTAATATCCGGCGATTGCTCATGAATGGCCGATAGCACACCGCATGAGCTGCCATCAAACATGTATTCGCCTTTGGTGTAACCAATTTTGTTGATCACCTCGCGGGCTATTTTTTGTACATCTAAATAAGCTTTTGATTTCACTTCACCGGCTAAAAATACCTGCCCGGTGGTTACCAGTGTTTCGCAGGCGACTTTTGAATTGGGATCGAATGCTAAAAAATGATCTATCAGCGCGTCGGAGATCTGATCGGCAACTTTATCCGGGTGTCCTTCTGATACGGATTCGGAAGTAAATAAATATGACATATAAATTTTTTATACAATTACTAAAGTAAAACAGTAGGGAGGAGATTTAAGGGCATCGTAGTAAAAGAAGCATTGGTTTTAGCACTTTTTTACGTGGTTGCAATCCGGTGCCTTTTAAATAAAGGCAATTAAATCAGTCCACTTTCGGGTGGCAAAAATAAAACAAATTTTACAAAGCCGAAAATACATTTACTTTTGATACTTTATTATTTAATACAGATAGTTGAAACGTAAAGCGTTATTTATAATAAACCCTATATCGGGGGGGAAGAAGAAGGATGGTGTGCCAGAGCTGATAGACCAGAACCTTGATAAGAATATGTTTGATGCCAGCATTGTTTATAGTGATGGCGTATCGCATGCCCGTATAATAGCAGGCGAGGCCGCAAATAAGTTTGATGTGGTAGTAGCCGTTGGCGGCGATGGTACGGTGAACGAGATCTCGTCGGCTATAGTAGGCAGTAGCACAGCCCTGGGGGTAGTTCCTTTCGGATCAGGCAACGGATTGGCGCGTTTTTTAGGAATTCCGATGGATACTGCCAAATCTATAAAAACATTAAGCGCTTATAAGGTTGAAACCATTGATTCGGGACAAATGAACGGGCTGCCTTTTTTTAATATGGCAGGTATGGGTTTTGACGCTCATATCGCAGAAGTATTCTCACATGGTAAGAAGCGAGGCTTTTTAACTTACATCAAATCAAGTATGCAGGAGATTGTAGCTTACAAGTCTCAAGAGTACCGGATTGAAATTGATGGAAATGTGTTCGAGCGCGAAGCATTCATAATAAGTATTGCTAATTCATCGCAATGGGGCAATGATGTGCATATCTCGCCTAAGGCATCGGTGAAGGATGGTTTGCTGGATGTATGTATTATTCGTAAATTTCCGATGTGGCGCCTGCCCGAGATTGGCATACGCTTGATGCTTAAAACAATTGAATCCTCTGGTTACATTGAGATTATAAGGGGAAAGGACATTAAAATTACCAGGCAAAGTGCAGGTCCTATTCACCTCGATGGCGAGCCGCAGGTAATGGATACCCATTTACATATTAATATAATACCGGGTTCATTAAAAGTAATTGTTGGCCCGGGGTTTTAAATTTGATAACTATGGCTAAGAAGAATATTACCGGTGTAGTTTATTCAACCGATCCGGATTTTGAATACCAGGAAAATGGCCGGGATGATGCCCGAACACTGCCGCCTCAACAACAAAATTTTAAAATATACCTTGACCGTAAGGGAGGCAGTAAACTTGTTACCCGTATAACAGGTTTTGTAGGCGCCAACACCGACCTGGAGGCTATTGGCAAAAAGCTAAAAACAAAATGCGGAGTAGGCGGTTCGGTAAAGGAGGGCGAAATATTGATCCAGGGCGATTTCAGGGATAAAATATTAACCCTGCTGCAAACTGATGGCTACAAAGCAAAAAAAGCCGGAGGATAACTTTGATTTTAAGGCACTCATAAACAGAATATTAAGTTAAGTAATAGCGTATTTTGTACACTAAAACATTTCAGACATGCTGCGGATGTTTTGCATCACAGAGATAATAAATGCCGACCTAAATGGAA
>NZ_JBFUKF010000375.1:0-4825 GCF_056400985.1 Mucilaginibacter sp. P4_G9
CTCTAATACAGCATCAAACTGTGTTAAACCTGCAAACTCGGATATGATAACCGCATTGTACGGATCCCATGAACAGATACGGTCGCCTTTGGTTACCTTACTGCCATCCTGAATGTACAGATATGAACCGTAAGGAATATTGTTGGTAACAATTACTTTGTTACTGCCCTGCTCAACTATACGGAACTCGCCTGAACGGCCTAACACCACGTCAACTAAACCTTCTTCGGTTTTGTATTGAACAGTACGTACGTTTTCAAACTCAATGATACCATCAAACCTTGCGTTAATCTGTGATTCGGCAGCAATGTTTGATGCGGTACCACCCACGTGGAATGTACGCAGTGTTAACTGTGTACCYGGCTCACCGATAGACTGTGCAGCAATTACACCAACAGCTTCTCCTTTTTGCACGCGTTTACCGCTTGCAAGGTTACGGCCATAACATAAAGCGCACACACCGCGTTTACTTTCGCATGTTAATACCGAACGAATTTCAATACCTTCTAACGGAGAGTTCTCGATCTTTTTACCAATCTCTTCAGTAATATCCTGACCTGCATGTGCCAACAATTCATTGGTGATAGGGTCATGAACATCATGTAAAGTGGTACGACCTAAGATACGGTCATATAATGGCTCAACAATATCCTCGTTGTCTTTTAACGCAGTTGTATAAATACCTCTTAAAGTACCGCAATCAACCATACCAACAATCATATCCTGGGCAACATCATGTAACCTACGGGTTAAGTAACCAGCATCTGCAGTTTTTAACGCTGTATCCGCCAAACCTTTACGCGCACCGTGGGTTGAAATGAAGTATTCTAATACCGACAAACCTTCTTTAAAGTTTGAAAGGATCGGATTTTCAATGATCTCGCCGCCTGAACCTGATTTTTGAGGCTTAGCCATCAAACCACGCATACCTGCAAGCTGACGGATCTGCTCTTTAGAACCACGCGCACCTGAATCAAGCATCATGTACACCGAGTTAAAGCCCTGGTTATCGTTGCTCAGGATGTCCATTACATTCGCGGTTAAGCGGTTGTTGATACGTGTCCAGATATCGATAATTTGGTTATAGCGCTCGTTGTTGGTGATGAAACCCATATTATAGTTACCCATTACCTCTTCAACTTGCTTAGAAGCTGTTTCGATCAGTGTAACTTTTTCTGCAGGGATATTAATATCCTTCAGGTTAAATGATAAACCACCCTGGAATGCCATTTTGAAACCTAACTCCTTAATATCATCAAGGAACTGGGCCGCACGTGCCATACCGGTAATTTTCACTACTTCACCAATAATATCACGCAGTGATTTTTTGGTTAGTAATTCGTTGATATAACCTACTTCAACCGGCACATGCTGATTAAACAACACGCGGCCTACTGTAGTATCAATAATTTTGCTTACAATTTTTCCATCACGATCTTTAATAAAGGCCTTAACCTTGATAAAGGCGTGCAGATCAATCTTTCTTTCGTTGTATGCAATAATTACTTCTTCGGCAGAATAAAAAGTTAAACCCTGGCCTTTTACAATACGTCCTTCATCAGTTTTACGGCCTTTGGTTATGTAGTACAAACCAAGCACCATGTCCTGTGATGGTACGGTAATAGGCGTACCGTTTGCAGGATTCAAAATATTGTGCGATGCAAGCATCAATACCTGGGCTTCCAAAATTGCCGCGTTACCAAGTGGTACGTGAACAGCCATCTGGTCACCGTCAAAATCCGCGTTGAATGCTGTACAGGTTAAGGGGTGCAATTGAATCGCTTTACCTTCAACCAATTTTGGCTGGAACGACTGGATACCTAACCTGTGCAGCGTTGGCGCACGGTTTAGTAATACAGGGTGTCCTTTCAATACGTTTTCCAAAATGTCCCAAACCAACGGGTCTTTACGGTCAACAATCTTTTTGGCAGATTTTACTGTTTTAACCACACCACGCTCAATCATTTTGCGGATGATAAATGGTTTAAACAGCTCGGCAGCCATATCTTTTGGTAAACCGCACTCGTGTAATTTAAGGTTTGGCCCTACAACAATTACCGAACGGGCAGAATAATCCACACGTTTACCTAATAAGTTTTGACGGAAACGGCCCTGCTTACCTTTCAAAATATCCGAAAGTGATTTCAAAGCACGGTTACCTTCTGTTTTAACAGCGTTAACTTTACGTGAGTTATCAAATAACGAATCTACAGCTTCCTGTAACATACGTTTTTCGTTACGTAAAATAACTTCCGGCGCTTTTATCTCTATCAAACGTTTTAAACGGTTGTTGCGGATAATTACACGGCGGTAAAGGTCATTCAAATCTGAAGTTGCAAAACGACCACCTTCCAAAGGCACTAACGGACGTAACTCAGGCGGGATAACAGGAACGATCTTAACGATCATCCACTCAGGGTTATTCTCGATCCTGGTTTTTGCATCACGGAAAGCCTCAACAACCTGTAAACGTTTTAACGCTTCGTTTTTACGTTGTTGTGAAGTTTCGTTTGCTGCCTGGTGGCGTAAGCTAAATGAAAGCTCATCCAAATCAAGGCGTTTTAATAATTCTTCCAAAGCCTCGGCACCCATTTTGGCAACAAATTTCTGAGGATCTTTGTCGTCAAGGTACTGGTTTTCTTTCGGAAGGGTATCTAATACGTCAAGGTATTCTTCTTCAGTAAGGAAATCCATTTTGTTGATTCCGTCTGCTTCTTTAATACCTGGTTGTATAACTACGTAACGCTCGTAGTAAATAATTAAGTCTAACCGTTTTGTTGGCAAGCCCAGTAAGTAACCAATTTTATTTGGCAACGAACGGAAATACCAGATGTGTGCAACAGGAACTACAAGGTTAATGTGGCCCATGCGCTCACGGCGTACTTTCTTTTCGGTTACTTCAACACCGCAACGGTCGCAAACAATCCCTTTGTAACGGATACGTTTGTATTTACCGCAATGGCACTCATAATCTTTAACCGGACCAAAAATACGCTCGCAGAATAAACCATCACGCTCAGGCTTGTAGGTCCTGTAGTTGATGGTTTCTGGTTTTAAAACCTCACCACTTGAACGCTCAAGAATGGACTCGGGAGAGGCCAGACTGATCGTAATTGTGGTGAAATTACTTTTGATTTTATTATCCTTTTTGTAAGACATAGTCTCCTTGTTTTTTAAAGTTGAGGTGAAAGGTAAAAGGTGAAAGGCAAAAGGTTATTGACATTATGCCTTAAACCTTTCACCTTTAGCCTTTTAGCTTTAACCTTATTCCAATGTGATATCTAAACCTAAACCTCTTAACTCATGAACCAATACGTTGAATGATTCAGGAACCGATGGTGTTGGCAGGTTTTCACCTTTAACAATAGCCTCGTAAGTTTTGGCACGGCCGATAACATCATCCGATTTAACGGTTAATATTTCCTGCAGTATGTTTGCTGCACCGAATGCTTCAAGTGCCCAAACCTCCATCTCACCAAAACGCTGACCACCAAACTGGGCTTTACCACCCAATGGCTGTTGTGTAATTAATGAGTATGGCCCAATTGAACGTGCGTGCATCTTATCATCAACCATGTGACCCAGTTTCAGCATGTATATGATACCTACTGTGGTTTGCTGGTCAAATCTGTCGCCGGTTAAGCCATTGTATAAATAGGTACGGCCGGATTCTGGTAAGTTTGCCTTTTTAACCCACTCCTCAACTTCTGTATGGCTTGCACCATCAAAAATCGGCGTAGCGAATTTAATGCCCAACTCTTTACCTGCCCAACCTAATACGGTTTCGTATATCTGCCCTAAGTTCATACGTGAAGGTACACCCAGCGGGTTCAACACAATATCAACCGGAGTTCCGTCTTCAAGGAAAGGCATATCCTCATCACGTACAATACGCGCAACAATACCCTTATTACCGTGACGACCGGCCATTTTATCACCTACTTTAAGCTTACGCTTTTTAGCAATGTAAACTTTAGCCATTTGAACAATACCCGATGGCAGTTCATCACCCACACTGATAGCAAATTTATCGCGACGGTAAGCACCCAGCTCTTCATTAACTTTAATGTTATAGTTATGAAGTAAGGTTTTTATCTGGTCGTTTTTATCATCATCAGTTGTCCATTTAGTTGGGTTAATATTTTCGTAATTAAGCTCAACTAAAATTTTCTGGGTAAATTTAACACCTTTAGGTACATGCAGCTCTTTGTAAACGTTGTAAACACCTTGTGATGTCTTACCGTTCACAATCTCAAATAACTTTTCGATCAAAGTATTTTTAAGATCTTTTACAGCTTTATCATGTTTGTTATCCAACTTCTCTAACTGTGCTTTTTCTTCGGCTTTCGACGTTTTCTTAGCGCGGCTAAATAATTTAGTATCTATAACTACACCAGCAATTGACGGCGGAGTTTTTAAAGATGCATCCTTAACATCGCCTGCTTTATCACCAAAAATGGCGCGTAATAGTTTTTCTTCTGGTGATGGGTCAGATTCGCCTTTCGGGGTGATTTTACCAATCAGGATATCGCCTTCCTTAACTTCGGCGCCTACACGGATAATACCGTCTTCGTCCAAATCTTTGGTAGCTTCTTCTGATACGTTAGGGATATCTGGTGTTAATTCTTCTTCGCCACGTTTGGTATCACGTACTTCCAGCTCAAACTCTTCTACGTGAAGTGAAGTGAAAATATCCTGTGATACAACGCGCTCAGATATTACAATCGCATCCTCAAAGTTGTAACCCTGCCAAGGCATGAAAGCCACTTTAAGGTTACGGCCCAGTGCAAGTTCACCTGCCTGTGTAGCATAACCCTCGCAAAGC
>NZ_JBFUKF010000376.1:0-4784 GCF_056400985.1 Mucilaginibacter sp. P4_G9
GATTCAAACAAAKCCGCGTTTGAAGTAGCTTATATCCAGAAAAAGACAAGAATAAACATGGCAWATATACCCGGAGACACAAAGCCTGTGTATTCCTGTATGTACTGAAACCCTTGTTTACCCTCGCCCATTAATGCCTTGCCAATAAGCTCGGATAAAATGATACCCAATACCATTGCAACCACCACAGACCATTTACCTAAACTTACCAGTTTTTTATCGGTAGCATTTGGGTTAATGGCTTTTTTGTAAATATCCAGTGTGAAGATAGTAGCTATACTATTTGCCTTACCCGCCAGCGATGCTACAATTGCAGCTGTTAAAGCGGCAAATGAAAGACCCTTTAACCCGGTTGGCAACAAGTTAAGCAGTGATGGATAAGCTTTATTAGGATCCATAACACCCGATGAACTCATCATTTCCTGGTGGAACATGCCTTTTTGGTACAGCAGGTAAGCAGCAATACCCGGCAATACCACAATAACCGGCATCAGCAATTTAAGGAAAGCCGCGAACAGGATACCACCACGTGCAGTTTTAAGGTTTGCACCCAAAGCCCTTTGCGTAATGTACTGGTTACAACCCCAATAGTTAAGGTTGGTGATCCACATACCACCTATCAGAACCGATAAACCAGGAAGATCCATATAGTTTGGATTGTCTTTCTTGAATATCATATGGAAGTGATCGGTAGCCTCGGTATGCAATATTTTAAAGCCGTTTAATAAGCCGGTAGTACCTTCTTTTTCGCTTAAAAGCGTTAATGCCAGGTAAGTAGCCATTAAACCACCCAAAATAAGCACCGCAACCTGTATAACATCAGTATAACCGATTACCTTCATTCCACCCAGGGTGATAACAACAGAGAATGCAGCCAGCAACCAGATACACAGGTGAATATCTAATCCTGATATACCACTAATAGCTAACGCACCAAGATAAAGGATAGACATTAAGTTAACCACAATGTACAATAACAACCAAAAGATGGCCATGATCATAGCTACAGTGCCATTATAGCGCTGGTGCAAAAACTGTGGCATGGTGAAAATCTTGTTTTTAAGATACACCGGTATAAAAAATACTGCCACAATGATCAATGTAATTGCCGCCATCCACTCGTAGGTTGAAATGGCTAAACCCATCTTAAACGCCGATCCGCTGGTACCGATAAATTGCTCGGCAGAGATATTGGATGCGATTAATGATGCCCCGATTGCCCACCAGGTAAGCGACCCTTCTGCCAAAAAGTAATCTTTTGAGGTCGCGTCGGCGTTATGTTTGCGCTTATATACCCACCAGCCATAGCTGGAAACTATAACAAAGTAGATAAAAAATACAGCATAATCGCCGTACGAGAGGGTTTTCAGGTTCATTGTTTGGTCAAGTTGGTTTTAATAATGTTAGTTTGACAATTATAAACTATATATAGCGATTTATCAAATTTTCTAAATATTCTTGTCGGCCACTTAATGTTTTTGGCTCGCCATTGGTTATTGCATAGGTACGCAAATCTTCCAATGAAAGCTTACCGCCTTCAAAATCTTTTCCCGAACCTGTATCAAATGAAGCATATCTGTCAGTACGGATCTTTTTGTATTCTGATTTCTGCAGGATATTATCCGCTATTACCAAAGCACGGGCAAAAATATCCATACCACCAACATGGGCGTAGAACAAGTCGGCCGGGTCTGTTGAGTTACGGCGTATTTTGGCATCAAAATTAATACCACCACCTTGTAAGCCACCTGCTTCTAATATGATCATCATCGATTCGGTGATCTCATTGATATCATTCGGGAACTGATCGGTATCCCAGCCGTTCTGTGTATCGCCTCTGTTGGCATCTATCGAACCTAATAAACCAGAATCGGCTGCTACCTGCAACTCATGCTGGAATGTATGGCCAGCCAAAGTAGCGTGGTTCACTTCCAGGTTAAGCTTAAAGTCGCTCAACAGGTCGTACTTTTGCAAAAAGCCTAATACGGTAGCCGCATCGTAATCATACTGGTGTTTGGTAGGCTCGCAAGGTTTTGGCTCTATAAAGAAATTACCTTTAAAGCCTTGTTTGCGGGCATAATCCTTAGCTGTATGTAAAAATTTGGCTAAATGTTCCTGCTCGCGTTTCATATCGGTATTCAGCAGGCTCATGTAACCTTCACGCCCTCCCCAGAATACATAGTTTTCGCCACCCAAAGCAATGGTAGCATCAATAGCTGCTTTCACCTGGGCACCTGCATGGGCCAGTACATGAAAATCGGGATTGGTAGCAGCACCGTTCATGTACCTGCGGTGACTAAACAGGTTTGCTGTTCCCCAAAGTAATTTTACGCCACTTTCGGCTTGTTTTTGTTTGGCATATTCAACCAAAGCCTGTAAGCGCCTGTCGTTTTCATTAACATCATTGGTATAATCAACCACATCCACATCATGGAAACAGTAGTAAGGAATGTTCATTTTGGTGATGAACTCAAATGCCGCGTCCATTTTGTCTTTGGCACGTTCAACAGCGTCCGCTTTTTCGTCCCATGCAAAAATGTGGGTAGCACCGCCAAACGGATCGGCACCATTACCGTTAAATGAATGCCAGTAAGAACAGGCAAAACGTAAATGCTCGGCCATAGTTTTGCCAGCCACTACCCTGTTAGCATCGTACCAACGAAACGCTAATGGATTATCTGATTCGAGGCCCTCAAATTTAACCTGGCCTATTCCTTTAAAGAATTCTTTTTCTCCGGTGATAATACTCATATGTTTAATTATTGAATTGTATTAATTATTGAATTACTGATTTATTGAATTATCGATTTTTTTTCTTTTCCCTTTTTCCCTTTTGCCTTTCACCACTCACCATTCACCACTCACCATTCACCATTCACAACCTAACATCCAAAAGTTCCTTCCATTCCTGGTATATCGGTTCAAACGCGGTGGTTGCTGTTGGTTCTATTAACTGTATAGCCTTTGTATTACTAAATGCTTCAGCCGGCGATTTAAAGATCCCCGCTCCTATTCCGGCGCCTAATGCCGCGCCTACACTGCCATCGTTGTTGTATAATTCAACAGGAACACCTGTGGCATTTACAAAAGCTTCGGCAAACAGCTCACTTAAAAACAAGTTACTTTTACCGGCACGGATCACGGTTGGGTTCATGCCATTACTGCGCATAATATCAAATCCATAACGGAACGCGCAGGCTATACCTTCCTGTACACCTCTGAAAATATGAGCCTGTGTATGCAGGTTAAGGTCGATATTTTGGAAATGGGCGCCTACCTGCTTGTTATTCAGCATTCGCTCGGCCCCGTTGCCAAATGGCAATACACGTAAGCCATCGCTGCCTAACGGCGCTTTTTTTGCTTCGTTGTTTAACTGGTTATAGCTTAAACCTGCACCGAAATTGTATTTTGCCCATCGGTATAAGCTACCGGTGCCATTAATACATAATAATACGCCTAAGCGTTTTTCTTCTTCGGTATAATTAACGTGGGCGAAAGTATTGATACGTGATTGCTGGTCGTAAGCAAGTTGATCGCTCACCCCGTAAATCACGCCCGATGTACCGGCTGTTGCTGCTACTTCACCAGGGTTCAATACGTTTAATGAAAGGGCATTATTGGGTTGATCGCCGGATTTATACGTTACCGGGATGCCTGCCTTTAGTTTCAACTTTTCGGCAACAGAAGTAAGCAATGCACCATGCGATGAAAATACCGGATTAATTACCGGGAATAAGCTTTCATCAAAGCCAAAGTAGTTGATAACCTCTTTGGAGATGCTGTTGGTTTTGAAATCGAAGAAAACGCCTTCGGATAATGCAGATACTGATGTAGTAATATCGCCGGTTAGTTTCATGGCGATATAATCGCCGGGCAGCATGATCTTATCTATTTTAGCGTAGATCTCCGGCTCGTTTTCCTTAACCCAGGCCRGTTTGGATGCAGTAAAGTTTCCGGGTGAGTTTAACAGGTGCGATAAGCAATTCTCCTCGCCGATGGCTGCAAATGCTTTATCACCAATTTCAACAGCGCGGCTATCGCACCAAATAATACTATCGCGCAATACGTTCTGGTCTTTATCAACCAATACCAAACCGTGCATCTGGTAGGCTATACCTATGGCAGCTATATCCTGCGAATCATAGGCACCTTTGGCATGGCATCTCTCTAAAGCTTTTTGCGCCTGCTCCCACCACATTAATGGTGATTGCTCGGCCCAGCCCGGATGTATGGCTTTTATTGGCGATTCCTCATCCGGGAATTGCGCCGACGTTATAATTTGTTGCGTATCAGCGTTAACAACGCTAACTTTAACCGACGATGTGCCGATATCAATCCCTAATAACAGCATGAATTTTTTGGGTTACTAACATGAATATTAAAAACGGGTTTACTTTTGGTAATTAATTCCACGAAATTAATTAAATATTTAAAATTACAATCGATTGCGTAAAATATTTTTTCCAAATTGCACTTTATAATGAAAAAGGGAAAACGTACCACCATTTATGACATAGCCGCCAAGCTGGGTATAACCGCGTCTTCGGTATCAAGGGCGCTGAACAACAGTAACCAGGTAAACGAAAAAACCAGGGAGCTCATCATGAAAACAGCCGATGAGTTAAACTACAAGCGTAACGTACTTGCCTCAAATTTGCGCAAGGGGCATTCAAAAACCATTGGCGTGGTAGTACCCCGTATTAACCAGAATTTTTTTGCGAATGTGATTGCCGGTATCGAAGAAGCCACCTATCAAAAGGGGTATAACCTGATCATCTGCCAAT
>NZ_JBFUKF010000377.1:0-4775 GCF_056400985.1 Mucilaginibacter sp. P4_G9
ATAAGTTAAAATAATTGCCTTTTGCCAATCACCTTTGATAAATCAAGGGAATAATTCTAGTTGGGCCTTGGGCAATTTAAAAAGGCAGGGAACTAATACGACGAATGGTTCTACTAAACCAGAAATGACAAAAGTTCACCCTGCCTTTTTTATAACTTATCCACAAACTTTTTAGTTTTTAACACCCCCCTGCACCCCCCATTATCAACAATAACAATTCTTATTAATTTGCTATTCTAAGACCAAAGGAAATGACAATTTTCTTTTATTAAAAAGATGTGTCCTCACGGTAGATAGGGTTAGGGGGATAGTGACATTCAGCCATTGCATTATCCCACAACACAAAGGCTTGCAATAAAGAGTTGCCTGGCGGTTTTTTATTCGATCCTTTGTCGCATTTAACCCCTGTATTTGTCATAGCTTAACCTATCTTTATTACTGTTTAACACGTAATTTTGATTGATAGCCGGAAGCAAAATTAATTGACCTGAATTTTTAAATTATTTGAGCCAGATGAAAACCATATTTGACCAAACAACCAGGAATGAATTGATTAACAGGATCAGCACGCTTAATGAAACCAGCACAGCCCAATGGGGTAAAATGAATGTTTACCAGATGCTGAAACATTGTACCCTGTATGAAGAAATGATGTTAGGTAAACAAAAATATGAACGGGCGTTTTTGGGCCGTTTGTTTGGTAGAATGGCTTTGCCGGATTTTGTAAAAGATGAAACGCCGATAAAGCGAAATCTACCTACCCTTGTACAACTTAAGGTAAAAGAGCCCAGTGGCAATGTAACAGCTGAAAGGAAGAAATGGATGGCCCTGCTGGAAGAATACGCTCATCTTTCAAACAATGAAGTTATTCACTCTTTTTTTGGTAAACTCACTAAAGAGCAGGTTGGGTATTTAGTTTATAAGCATACCGATCATCATTTAAGACAATTTGGCGGTTAGGTTATGGCGTTTTTTAAAAAACTTATGGCCGGTTTATACTTATTATTCTTCTTTAATGTTTTTGTTTTTATTGTACATCTCGGCCAGCGATAACAATAACCGTTCAAGGTCTAATGGTTTAGACAGGTAGCCATTCATGCCTGCCTTAAAACAATAGTCTTTATCTTCGGTAAGTGCATTGGCCGTCATGGCCAGGATCATTGGTTTGGCCCCGTAAATCTTCCTGATCAACCGCGTTGCTTCCAATCCGTCAATATTTGGCATTTGGATATCCATTAAAATCAGCTCGTACTTTTTGCTGCTCATCATATCCATAACCTCCTTGCCATCATTTGCAAGGTCGGGCTGGTATCCCAATTTGTTTAAAACCCTAATAATAAGCTTCTGGTTCATTAAATTATCTTCGGCAATTAACATTTCAAAAGGATATGTTAAGGCAAAGGTTTCGGATAACAATGTTTTTTTCTTTTCAACGCCCGGTAAAATTTCTTTTTTTAATTCGGCCTCAATTATATTATAAAAGTATTGCTGCTTAACAGGCTTGGTAAGCACCGAACTAAACAAATGAGCGTGCTTTTTTTTACTTTCATTACCAACCGAGCTTAGTAATATAATCGGGCTTGAATTTGGCAGGGCCCTTATCTTTTTACCCAGGGTTACGCCGTCCATATCCGGCATTTGCATATCTGTAATAATGAGGTCTATATTGTTTTCGGTTGATAATATTTTTAAGGCTGCTTCTCCTGAGGTTACGGCAATTGTATTAATTTTCCATTTTTCGAGTTGAATTTTGAGGATCCTTAAGTTGGTTGGGTTATCATCAATAACCAATACTTTTTTTCCATCACCTATTCCATTAGCCGGTAATTGGTTTACCCGTTCTAATACCGTTCCTTTTTTGCATTTAATGTTAAAGGTAAAGGTGCTGCCTATTCCCCGTTTACTTTGTACCCCGATAGTACCCCCCATTAATTTAATCAGGCGCTCGCTGATAACCAGGCCAAGCCCGCTGCCACCATATTTGCGGGTTATGGATGAGTCAACCTGGTTAAATGCTTTAAATAAATTATCAATCTGGTCTTCGGCAATACCTATACCGGTATCTCTTACCCGGAAGATTAATTGCAGCTCGCCGGTTGCTAATGCAGCGGATGTTACATATACAAACACTTCGCCTTTGTGGGTAAATTTGGTAGCATTGCCCACCAGGTTAACAAGAATCTGGCGCAACCGCGATCCATCGGCAAAGATATGAGCAGGAACATTATCCTCGATATGGTAAACAAGGTCGATTCCGGCTTTTGCAGATTTTGAAGCGAAAAGATCAAAAACATCTTCTATACATTTTCTAAGATCTACATCTGCCGGGTCGAGCTCAAGGTTGCCCGATTCGATCTTGGAGAAATCAAGAATATCATTAATAACCGTTAATAATGATTCGCCGCTGGTGAGTATGGCATCCGTATATTCTCTTTGTTCCGTGTCCAATTCAGTATCGGATAATAAAGATGCCATACCCAATACGCCATTCATTGGTGTGCGTATTTCATGGCTCATGGTAGCCAGGAAAGTGCTTTTGGCTAAATTTGCTTTTTCGGCTTCTTCACGGGCCTGGTGCTCCTTTTCCTTCTGCTCTGCTAACTCTTCTGACTGGGCCTGGTATTCTTCTGCCTGTACCTGTAATTCTTCGTTAAGGGTTTGCAGATCGTTGGCCTGCCTGCTTATCTGGCCGGTACGCTCATAAACTTGTTTCTCAAGCTCGTGCTTTTGTCTTTTAAAAAAACTTACCCTTAACCGGTAAACTGTATACGAACCGCCTAAAACAAAAATGGCGACCAATGTACGGAACCACCACGTCTCCCAAAATGGAGGAATTATAATAACTTTAATTGATGTTGCCTTATTATTCCAAACGCCATCGTTGTTGGCAGCTTTTACCCAAAAAGTATATGTACCGGCATCAAGGTTGGTGTAAGTTACGGTATGTTTATTTTCAATATACCTCCATTCGGGATCAAAACCTTCCAGTTTATAGGCATACTTGTTTTCATGGGGCGCAACATAATCCAATGCTGCAAACTCAAAAGTAAATACAGATTGCCAATACTGCAATACTATTTGCTTTGCCGATAAAACACTTTGTTTTAACGGCGAGCTTGGCGCTTGTATACTTACAGGTTTGTTAAATAAATCAAACCCGGTTAACCGAACGGTTGGCGGGTTATTATTAAAACTTAACCTGGCCGGATCAATGATGTTAAACCCATTAACGCTTCCAACAGCAATCCTGCCATCTGCCATTTTTATCCCGCTTGCGAGACCAAATTCAAGACTTTTAATGCCATTATTTTCACCAAAGTTTCTGAAGTTTTTATTGCCCGGATCAAAACGGGTTATACCTTTTAATGTGGTGAGCCATAAAATACCCGCAGCATCGGCCGCTATAAAATTTATGGTGTTATTAATTAAGCCATTATCCTCTGTATATGCAGTTATCTTTTTTGTTTTAAAGTTATAGCAATTCAGCCCCCCCTCCAGGGTCCCTATCCACATATGGTCCTTGTTGTCTTCGTAAAAATAACTGATCACATTACTGGTGAGACCGCTGTTTTCGCTATTTATTCTCTTGAATTTACCTGTGGATGAATTGAAAATACTAATGCCTTTTGAGTAGCCCCCCATCCAGATATTGCCATCGTGATCTTCATAAAACGCATTTACATAATTGTCGGCAATAGAATTAGGGTCCAGGGGGTTATTCAGATATTTTTTTATCGTATTAGTTTTAGGATCGTAACAATTGGCCCCGCCCTGATATGTTCCCATCCAAATATTCCCTTTTTTATCTTCAAGCAATGCATAAACCGAATTATTGTTGATATCCTTGGCTTCGTTTCCTTTTATGAAATGTGTAAACCGTTTCGACTTCAGATCCAGCCTGTCGGCGCCATTATTATAAGTGCCTATCCACAAGGCGTCCTTAGCCCGGTTTATCAATATGCACGATATATAATTACTTAATATGCTGTTTTGTACAGCATCGTTATGGCTGTAATTGATGGAAGTATTTTTAACAACGTCAAAATAATCCAAACCGGCATCGGTAGCCAGGTAAAGACCGCATTTATCATCTTCGGCCAGGCCCCTGATAATATTTTTTGCAGATGGGGAATTGTTTGGCGCCGATTTATAAGAGGGGAAAACGTTTAGGTATTTGCTGTACTTCAAGATCCCTTCGCTGGAGGTGCCTATCCAAACCATATGCTGCCGATCGGCTAAAATCGAATAAATACCATCATTAGGCATATCTTCATTCCCGGCTGTGCCGTTGTTTATTGGCACGAAACTTTTTTTATTGACATCAAACAACTGTAACGTGGTATTAGTACCAACCCAAAGGTTCCCGGCCTTATCGCCCGATAAACAGTAAATAGGATTATAGCCGGTTGCGCTGAAACGATCGATTTCATTTGCAAAACGCCGAAATGTTCCGTTGCTCCTGTTCAATAAGTTTAAGCCTTTATTGGTGCCTATCCAAAGGTTATGATGCTCATCTTCTTCTATGGCGTTGAGAAAATTGTCGCTAATACTCTGGTTATTGTTGTCATTGTGGACAAAACGTTTAAAACCATTTTTATTTTTGTTCAGCAAATTAAGCCCGTTTTCTGTCCCTACCCACACCTGGTGATAACTATCTTCAAAAATTGTATTCACCGAAGTACCACTTAAACTGTTTTTGTTATATGGGTCATGAGTAAAATGCTTAAAGCGGGTTTCTCCGTTCATTAACAGGTTTAAACCATTATCTGTACCTA
>NZ_JBFUKF010000378.1:0-4774 GCF_056400985.1 Mucilaginibacter sp. P4_G9
CAAATTACCCTATTCGGCAAACGGACTTGACCTGATTAATAAAGCGTTAAGCAGTTTGTAGCTATCCACAGCCGAAATAAACCTGGCTGTTTCAAAATAAGTGATAAAAACGAAAGGCTGAATAACCATTTGCCACGCAAATTAAATTATTCAGCCTTTTAAACTGATGCTGTGCAACGGCCTACTTCGGGGCAGCTGCTTTTATTTAAACAATCATAGGTTTTATTGGGTAATGGTTACGGTGCCCATGTCTTTTACAGCGCCATTAACAACGGTAATACCAGCCACTGTTTTGACCGCATAAGGACTTACCGGCACAAACTGTATATTATAAGTACCTG
This sequence comes from Mucilaginibacter sp. P4_G9, assembly GCF_056400985.1. Lineage (NCBI taxonomy): Bacteria > Pseudomonadati > Bacteroidota > Sphingobacteriia > Sphingobacteriales > Sphingobacteriaceae > Mucilaginibacter > Mucilaginibacter sp. P4_G9. The sequence continues at coordinate 342 of NZ_JBFUKF010000378.1, forward strand.
CAGCCAAACCTGGGAAATAGAATTTGCCGGTCGCATCGCTCACAGTACCCACAGTATCGGTGCCTGTAATGGCATACACTTTGGGAGAGGCTGCAGCGGGCGATACAATCCCGGTTAAAGCGCCGGATACAGCTTGTGGAATCGCTCTGATCACTGGTTTAAGGATATACTTACCGTTACCGGTAAGCACGATAGATCGGGCTACGTCGAAATCCAAAAGCATAGTATACGCTATACCCGCTGTTAAATCATCATGCACATTAAGTTTAACGCCGGATGTTTGACCGCTTGGCGTGGTCAAATCATAGGAGATACCGCCGATGATCACGCGATTGCCGGAATCATTAAGTATTAGCCGAATCTGCTGTATAGTGCCCGCAGGAATATCCTGATCAGCCAGTACGGTATCCTTGCCCAAACGGAATCGCAGAATATCGATCGGACCGCCATTCACATTTAACGTATGCTCGCCATTGTTGGTGATAACTACCACGCTTTTGATGTTCAGGATCACGGCATCAAAGGCGCCTGGGGCGTCAGTTAACTTCACCGTTATATGTGCGGTAGAACTGGAATTACTGTTCTTTTTACAGGCAAAAAATGAAAGGCTTAGGATTGCGGCAAATAAAAGTATTTTTTTCATCGTTGTATAAATTAGTTATCAGCTGCAAGTCAAAACTTGTGCCCTAAAGTTAAATGTATCGACAAACAGGCGTTTTGTATCGATGAATCGGCATTTTGCATTACGATGAATTGAGTTACCAGCACTAAATGCTTTACATAATTGATCTCTATTCCAAACATAACCGCCACTGCGAAATTAATGTTAAGTCAAAACCCGCCAACTCAAAGAAATCTGTGGGTACCTGCAAAGATCACGAAGATGAGCAAACCAAGTAACCATGCAAGTTATTCAATCATATAACATGTTTATTATCAAATAAATACAACCATTAACTAAACAAAAACAAAAGCCTGCAATCATTTAATTTGCAGGCTTTTAGTCTGTTTTAACATTGAACTTAATGGAGCCGGAGGGATTTACACTACCCTTGTACCACTTTGATATTCAATATTTTACAATGGATTAATTTCTTACTCACGTTACCATAAAGGAAGCTGTTTGCCCCCTTTATAGATGACTTAATTTACAATCAAGATATTGAAAATATGCAGATTACATAAATAAATGTTTGAAGTTTTCGAAATGAGGTGGCCAATTGCTCCGGGAATGTCAAGTATGGGTATACCCTCCTAATTCTCGTTGTTCTTTAGAATGCCTTCATGCCAATAGATCATATACCGGGCATCATGTAATTTGTAAAATGGTATGAGCTCAAGATTTTTAAATTTTGCAGGACTTATTAATTCCGGAGCAATGAAAGTTTGTGGCTTTCCATTTACCGGTTTTAGATGTTTTGCAAGATTAGCATCACTGCTGGCCAGCACAGGCGCAGCATTCAATGGATACATTTTCCCTCTTGCACGATAGCCACCAAACTGATCCCCATCAGCATGTAAATTGTCAAGATCGGTGGTGTCGGTTTTTGCTGCTAAAACGATGGGGCCATGCAAAAATGCCACGTAATGAGAGCTATCGGGTAAAGCTTCAGTCGTCACACCCATTGGTAAGCGAACTTCAATTTCATCTCCTTTTTTCCACGTCCGGTTCAGTTTTACATAAGAACCTGGCTGAACTTTGACAGGCACTTTGGCCCCATTTATCCTTATTTCAAGCCCACCAGCTTTTACCCAACCTGGGTAACGGATATTGATAGCAAAAGTATCTGATTTCGCGGCTTCCACCAAAAGCCGGGTCGTCTCTTCATCCGGAAACTTTGTCTGTTGAGTGATAATGAGTCCCTGTGCTGACCAATTAAGGCGCGAAGGAATAAACAGGTTTACATAAAGGTCGTTACGATGATGGCTGTAGATGAGTTCACCATATTTACCATGGTTTTCCATACCAGAGCCTACGCAGCACCACATAGTTTCCTGCGGTTGCGAATAAACACGGTAATGTCGCGGCCGCATGGAGGTGTAATAAACGAAGCCTCCATGGGTAGGGTGCTGACTGGATAAGATGTGGTTATACAAAACCCGCTCATAAAAATCCATATATTTCACCTCGCCCTGCTTTTCAAAAAGGTGGCGGGTTAGTTTAAGCATATTGTAGGAATTACAGGTTTCGGGGCCTGCAATGTCGGTGATCATTTTAGTAAAATTGCCCGTTGGGTTAAAGTGCTCGTTCACGCTGTTGCCACCTATCACCACGCTGCGGTTATTAACTACTGTTTCCCAAAAAAACTGTGCCGCCTTGCCATAGTCCGCGTCACCGCCAACTTCCGAGATTCTTTGAAAGCCAACGGCCTTGGGAATCTGCATATTGGCATGCAACCCATCAAGCTGATCCTGCCCTTGTATTAATGGATCTAAAATTGCCTTGTGTGAAAACCTGCGCGCCAGGACGAGGTATTTATCCTGTCCGGTTATCACCGAGACATCTGCAAATACTTCGTTCAATCCGCCGTGTTCCGAAATAAGCATGGTTTGGATTTGTGTGTCTGTCAGCTTCCGCGATACACCGTCAATGTAATCTGTTAGCCGCACCAATATTTCTTTTGCCTGAGGCTTGCCAGCTACCATATATGCATCCCGCAAACCGGCCATCAATTTGTGAAGATTATAAAGTGGAACCCATTTTTTATTCAAGGCAAACGTGTCTGCCTCAATCTTCCCTTCGGCAATATCTTTCCACATAACTGTTCCACCGGGTGTACCACCCAGGTAGCCGCTCCCTATTTTATCCTGGCAGCGTTTTAATTGTGCCAGCATATAATCCAACCKCCTGTTCATTTCGGCATTGTGGGTAGATGCATACATATTGGATAATGCCGACAGGTAATGCCCACCAATATGACCATCCAAACCAGTATTTTCCCAATTGCCATAGCTTTTCTTTTTAGGCGTTAACCCTGCTTCTGTAAGGTAAGGTGCCAGCAGACGCTCAGGGTCTAAAGCCAGCATATAGGTCATATCTGTTTGCTGCGCGTTTTTAAACACGCCACGCAACAAGGCCACTTGCTGTAGCTTAAATGCTTGCAGTGAAGATTGTGCCTGTGTTTGCACCGGTATAACAAAACATACCGCAATTAAATGCAACCATACGAAAGGGTGAATTATTTTCCTATTCATCCTGTTAAAATATAAATTTATTGAGGAACTACTGTCGGTTTTTAAAGCCAAAACATTCAAACTTTTATGGTCACGTCCCGTAATCTTTTAATTGCTTCTACTTATGCCGAAATTAAGTATTTCAAAAATATGATAAGTATTACACTGCATCTCATAATCAGGAATAATGGTAAGTATATCAGGAGTCTGTATAAGCACAGCCAAATATTTTCACACGAACTTTGCACTACCAAATTAAAACCGGATGAAACTTGGAAAATTATTATTGGTGAGTCTGATATTGCTTGTAGCGGAGGCAAATCTTCGCGCTCAGACGGTTGACTCCGCCCAAAAGAAAGCAAAAAAATACCAGGCCAAAGCGCCGGAAACCCAGCCTTTTGGTTTAGAAGCCTTTAAACGGTCAACCGGGACAACTGTTCGCTGGCTGGGCATGGCCGGATTCATGGTTAACAGCCGGGGCACCATCTTCATGATCGATCCGCTGCTGGAAGGCTATGATATGCCGCTGCTGATGAAGTTTCCTATTCTGTCGAAAGATGTGCCGCATGTAGATGCCATTATGGCAACTCATAGCGACAACGATCATTACAGCGTGGAAACCTTTCGTGATCTGAAGCCGGTAACCGCTGCATACCATTCTACAGTATATGYCGATTCCCTTATGAAAAACGAAGGGTTGACTTCCAGCGGGCATCATATTGGCGAGACGTTTAAGTTCGGCCTTGTTAGCGTAAAACTTACACCCGCTGACCATGCATGGCAGAACGCCTATCCGGGTATCAGCAATCGGCATTTTGAACCGGAAGATGCCTGTGGTTTTTACTTCTATACTCCTGATGGTACGATCTGGGCACCGGGCGATTCGCGCCTTATGCCGGCACAATTGCACCTGCCTGCACCCGATTTGATCTTGCTGGATTACTCCGAGGACAGCGACTGGCATTTTGGGCTCGAAGGCTCAGCAAAGTTACTGAATGCTTATCCACAGGCACAAGTGATGCTGGGGCACTGGGGCTTTGTTGACGCACCTGATTTCAAACCTTTTAATGGAGATCCGGCAAGACTGGCGAAATTGGTTGTTAACCCCGGACGCATCAATGTACTTGCACCCGGGCAGCCTTTCATACTGAAGTCTGCCAGAAAATAGTGAAAAACAATAACTTAAAAGAACAAGTTAAAAATGAAGAGCGTAAAACCCTGATTATTATTCTGACCGTGGTTACATCGCTCGGTAATGC
>NZ_JBFUKF010000379.1:0-4762 GCF_056400985.1 Mucilaginibacter sp. P4_G9
GCACAATATAATTTGCTGTTCAGGCACTTATAACCAATATGTTTTTGTTATAAACTTATCTTCCATTTACCAAAACAGATTTGAGAGTATCGTGTCTTGTCGAAGTAGAAATAATCCCTCGTCCGGTTATGTCTAATATCTCAAATCTCTTTAGACGAGATCCAAAAATTATTATACCCCAGTCCTATTTGTATATCAATCAGTTCCTGTTGCAGCATTTCAAGCACAGCCAGAAAGTTGTAAACAAAATGCACCTTGTTTTCTGATTCTTTAGCCAAAGCTTTAAAATCGAGCATTTTGTTAATCTTCAGCAAATCGGCAACCGCTTTCTTTTGCTTTTCAATAGTGTAAGGGTATTGCTCAACGGTGTGTTTTACCTCTTCGCTACGGTTTAGGTAGTTACGCATAAGGCGTTCATGTACCATCATTAATTTATACAGCGTTATTTCTGATAATTCCTCGCCGGGTAAAACTACTTTTTCAACCTGTTCCAGATCGTGTTTGATGTTGCCGCGTTTTTCCTGTTTAAATCTTTCGTCTTCATAAGGGCGCAACTCTTCGCACAATTCCTTAAACTTTTTATATTCTATCAGCTTCCTTATCAGGTTCTCTTTGGTATCAGTATCGTCGCCGGCATCTTCAGCCTCATACCGGGGCAACAGCATTTTTGCTTTTATGCGCATCAGCGTTGCTGCAACAAATATAAATTCACTGGCCAGCTCCATGTTAAGGCTGGTCATCTGGTGAATGTAGTTCAAAAAATCGTCGGCAATTTTGGCAATGGGGATATCATGAATATCAAGTTCATCCCGCTCAATAAAAAACAGCAGCAAATCAAACGGGCCTTCAAACTGGGGTAATCTTATGGCAAAGCTGTCGTCGGTCATATTTGTAGCAACAAAAGTAAGGGCTGAGAATCAAGAAACAAGAATCAAGAGGCAAGATTTTTGAATAATTTATTAAGAAACAAACAATTAAACCCTTTTCCTGATACCTGATTTTAATCTCCTTTCTCTTTCCCTCAAACAATTAATCCATTTTGATGTACTTTATTTATAAATAATTAGCTTACTTTGTAAGTTAAATACTCTTACGAATGTCTATGCAGGTACCGGCCGGAGATTTATTATCGAAAATAAATTACCCCTCTGATTTAAAGCAACTTAATGAAGACCAACTTGAAAAAGTTTGTCAGGAGCTACGCCAGTACATTATTGATGTGGTATCAGTAAATGGCGGTCACTTTGCTGCCAGCCTTGGTGTTGTGGAGCTCACAGTAGCCCTGCAATACGTTTTAAACACCCCTTATGACCAGTTAGTATGGGATGTAGGCCACCAGGCTTACGGCCATAAAATACTAACCGGCCGGCGCGAGGCTTTTCATACCAACAGAATTTATAAAGGCATTAGTGGGTTTCCAAAACGATCTGAAAGCGAATATGATACTTTTGGTGTAGGGCACTCCTCTACTTCCATATCTGTTGCTTTGGGCATGGCCGTTGCATCGCATTATAAGGGCGAGACCGACAGGCAGCATGTTGCCGTAATTGGCGATGGCGCCATGACTGCCGGGATGGCTTTTGAAGCGCTTAACCATGCAGGTATCGAAAACTCAAACCTGCTGGTGATACTGAATGACAACAACATGTCTATCGACCCTAACGTGGGTGCCTTGAAGGAATATCTTACAGATATTACTACCTCCAAGCCTTACAACCGTTTCAGGGATGATATTGCTCATGTGCTGGCCAAACTATCGGCCATAGGCCCGGATGCGTTCAGGATTGCTCAAAAATTAGAAAAAAGTATAAAAGGAACGTTGCTTAAACGAAGCAACTTTTTTGAAGCCTTAAAATTCAGATATTTTGGACCTATTGACGGGCATGATGTAAACCACCTGGTAAGGGTTTTAAAAGACCTGCGCAATATACCAGGTCCTAAAATATTGCATTGTGTTACTACCAAAGGTAAAGGCTATGCCCTTGCCGAAAAGGACCAAACCAAATGGCATGCGCCAGGCTTATTTGATAAAATAACCGGCGAGATCAAAAAAACAAAACAAGAGAAGCCGCAGCCTCCTAAATACCAGGATGTGTTTGGTATTTCTATAATCGAACTGGCCGAGCAGAACCCTAAAATTATGGGTATTACCCCAGCTATGCCATCAGGATGTTCATTAAACCTGATGATGAAAGCTATGCCTAACCGGGCATTCGACGTAGGTATAGCCGAACAACACGCCGTTACGTTTTCGGCAGGCCTGGCTACCCAGGGTTTAATACCATTTTGTAATATATACTCCAGCTTTATGCAAAGGGCATATGACCAGGTGATCCACGATGTGGCCATACAAAAACTCAACGTAATATTTTGTTTGGACCGTGCCGGTTTTGCCGGCGCTGATGGGCCAACCCACCATGGGGCTTATGACCTGGCTTATATGCGCTGCATCCCCAACATGACGGTATCGGCCCCGATGAACGAGGAAGAACTGCGCAACCTGATGTATACTGCTCAACAGGATAACATGGGTCCGTTTGTGATAAGATACCCACGTGGTAACGGTGTGATGGTTGATTGGCAACGCCCTTTTAAAGCTATACCTGTTGGTAAGGGACGTAAGATTTGTGACGGTGAGGACGTAGCGATACTATCGATTGGCGCTATTGGCAACGAAGTTGTAAAAGCAACTGCCGCTTTAAATACAGAAGGTTATTACCCTGCACATTATGACCTTCGTTTTGTAAAACCACTTGATGAGGCTTTATTGCACGATGTGTTCAGAAAGTTTGATAAAGTAATCACCGTTGAAGATGGCTGCCTTGAAGGCGGTATGGGGAGCGCTGTGTTGGAGTTTATGGCCGATAACGGTTACCAGCAAACACAGGTAAAACGATTGGGGATACCAGACAGAATAATTGAGCACGGCGAACAACCAGAACTTTGGGCCGAGTGCGGCTTTGATGCCCATGGCGTAGCTAAACAGGTTAAAAACTTAGGCGCCCAGAGGAGTGCGCATACGATAGCGTCGTAAAGCTTTATTCAGACCGGCGATGCTGAACGAACTGCGGATACCTCTGCCGGGTTAAACTACTTTTCTTATCGTACGCTCATCAATGTACCTTATAACTCGCCAGATCATTATACATACTGCGGAACGAACTGCGAATGCCAAAAGTTAGCATAGCTGTTTTATCATTAAACCGGTTGTTTTTTTCGGTACGGTAAAGGCCGCCAAGCTCGATACGCAGGTTGTATTTGGGATTAATAAGATAAGCTATTTTACCTTCCAAAAATACCATATTGGTAGTTAAGCCCTGGCCGGTGTAGTTACCGTTTTGCCTTACAGGATCAATATATACCTGGAAAAGGTCTTTTCCATAGTTTTGGCCGTTAATATCTAAGCCATAGTGACCATAATCAGCTTCACCAGAGAAATCGAACCTTTTGTAGGAGTAATTCAACAAGCCCACAACCTCGCGGAAGTTGGCCCCCCAAGGATGTGCAAGCGGCTCGCCATTGTCAGTATAATTTTGCACCGAACTGCGTTCAGAGTAGGTAAATGGCTTAGCGTTGTTAGTTTCAAGTAAGTAATTTAACCCTTTAACATTAAACAGGTTTGCTCCCCTGAATCCAAACTGCCATGCATATTTATTGCGGGAGCTTCCAGTGGCCGAGAAGAAATTTTTGGATTCAAATTCATCCAATGCAAATTGGGCGTATGCCGTGATACCATCACTTATTTTGTATTTACCGGTAAGTCCTAATAAAGCATTATCAGGCGAGCCATTTGACGCCTCAACCGGCCTTAAAAATATAATGGGATTAAGATAAGTAAAGTCAAAACCTCGCTGATGCCCTGCATCATCCTTTGCTCCCCATATGACCGAATCAAAAAATCCAAATGATAAACGGTTACTTACATTCCAGTCTAAATAATGAAACACGGCAAATTTTTTCCTGTCACTGTTATCAACACGGGCAGACAGCGGATCGTCCATATACGCCCACATAGCTATATATTTAACATTCCCCAGTGTGGCGGTTGCTTTAAAAAATGGGTAGGGGGATGCATAATCAGACAAGAGTACAGACCGGTAACCATCGCCAATAAATGTTTTATCGCGCCCGGCAGTTATATTTAAATATTTAGCTGGGGTATAGGATACCAGTGCCGTTATGTAAGACCAGCGGTACTCACTGCCATAAAGCCCGCCATAAGCCTGCCCGCGCACTATACCAACCTGGTTAGTGTAGGTAGCCAGGTACTCTGGTAACTGAGCCCTGTTTTCGTAAGCGCTTACGTAATAGGAAAACTGGTTGCCTAATGTTCCGCCTATCTGCAATCCTAATGAGCCGAAACTGGTATTCTTTTTGCCCGAAAAATCCCGGCTCACGTTAAAATCGGGTAACAAATCGGCATAGAAAGTTGAATTACTCCCTTTTACATCAATCTGGTGTTCATTAAAAAATTTACCATTAAAGCTGCCTATGTTATTCATTAACGAATCGTAATGATGTTTCAATAATGAATCATCGCCCAAAAAAGGCTTTAAGGAACTATGGAAACGGGTTTTAGTGGAATAAACATCCTCATTCAGTTTCTGGTAAAACTGGTACGAATAAGGTTGATATACAGATTGAGCTTTTAAAATTCCACCGGTTAAAACCAATAATAAAATGCTGGTAAAAATTTTCTTCATAGATGTAGAATTGCTAAAATCCAATTATTAATTATTCAAAATAATTAAGTGTCGTAAAC
>NZ_JBFUKF010000380.1:0-4743 GCF_056400985.1 Mucilaginibacter sp. P4_G9
GTTTAAGGGCGATCTTTTCAAACTTTTGATCTACCGTAACCGGGTATCTCACTGATCTTACATTGATATCTTCCATGTTCATATTTTCAAACCGACTAAATAGCCGTCTATGCAGCTATGCCTTTATTCCTATATGCAGGATACCGCCGAGTATCCTGTTTACCTTTATTTCATAGGCGAAAACGCCCTAAAGTATCCCCGGAGGATACGTAAAACCCCCGTAGCGAAGCGTAGGGCAAGCAAAGTAGGGCTCTGCCCAACTTCCGCTTGCTCACTCCGCTTTCGCGACGCGACCGCAGCTTTCTTCCTGATTTGCGAAGCAAATCATTACCGGTGCAGCCAATGGCGGCACCGGATTTATTATATCTGTATATCTGCCTATCCCTATATCGAGACATTTTCCGATATGCAGCTATCGGGATAGCCCGATATACAGATCTACCGATACAAAGTATCGGGCTACACTGCCCAACTGGCAGGCCAGTAAACCTGGCTGCCAAGTTTGGGATGATAGGAAGGTTCATAACGGATATAACCATATTCGTCGAGTTCTTTGATACACTTGTGATATGTTGCAATGGATGCTACCTTGGAAAACGCCATGAGCGTTTTCCGGGTCACGCTAAACGGACTTATAAAACCATTGCGTTGCCAACAGACAAACAAACCCATGAACAGGCTAAGATGGGTTGGTAGTAACCGTTTATCCTTTTCCATTCGCTTAATGAGGCTGGCATAGCCAGCTAGTTCTTTAACAATTTCCTTTTGCAACTTCATTTGCCTTCACCCTCCAGGATCTTGTTGATGTCTTCCAGCTTGTAGTACATGATGCTGCCTACTTTGGTAAAGCGAAGTGTTCCATTAATTCGTAGGTTTTGAAGTGTGCCCGGTGAGATGCCCAATAGTTTCCGCACTTCGACGCTCTTCAGCCATTTCTTAGATTGCCCCTGTCCCGGCTGCATCAGTTGTTTGATCTCCTTCAACAACTCCCCTTTAAACTCCCTTAAATCCTCCTTAGTGATCAATTCGATTGCTGTCATAGTTGATATTTTTGTCGTGAATAATTCTTGCCCAAATTTGGGCAAGCCCTATTTTATTAATTGGGGACTTTAATAGGGTGACCCCCAATTTTTGTTTATTACATCTTGCTTAGTTCGCACCTTGGTGCCCTCCTTTCTTTATTAAACCCGTTCAGCGGAACAATAAAATGCCAGCCACTGAATACAATGATTCAAAAGTGAGGGCTAAAACAGCAAAATGAATGACCATTGGAGTCGTTTGGTCATGAATAAAAAGACAAAAGCCTATTTATTAGGCTTTTGAATGATTTTGAAGAGTTTATCTTTTTCGCTGATGATCGTGTATTTCGGAGGCGGGTTATCCTTATCGGCCGGGAAATAATTCTGGGCGGTGCCAATGGCTATGGGTTTATCACCGTTTAAAAAACTCTTGGCGATCAGCTTATACCATGGACTTGCCGTTTGGCTCTTCACCAGTTTATTGTCGTTCGGCAATTTCAATTCTCTTATTTGATTGATCAAATCAATAAGCACCGGCAGACCGTCCTTGCTGATGACGATCTTTTCACCGGCTTCGTATTTAGCAGCTTCTTTCACCAGGCTTTCTAACTCCTTGATCCTTGCCTCTAACTGGTCGATCAATCTATTTTTATCGCTGATGACCGATTCCAAAGGTTGTGTTTTATGCCACTGATCGATACTTTTAAGGAATGTCAGGAATACTTCCAGCTTAGCTGTAAAAATCAATCCTTTGGCATAGGCGCTACCAGATGGCTTAAGGCCTTTATAGTATTTGATCCTGTTTCTTATGATATCATAAACATGATCGAAAAACGCTTCTTCTTGCCCCGCGCTCCCTTCCAGGTAGTGATTTAATTGGTAACTGTAAAAAGGGGCATATTCATCTTCCCTGATTTTATAGATCTTATCCACAAAGAAATTTAAACCGAAAATCCTGTCTGTAAATATCGGCCAGCCGATATCGTAACGGTGAGGATATAGCTCAAAACGGCCACGGAATTTGAAATAGCTGTCTGAAGTCATAAGATCATAATATGCCTTAATAAACGATATATTATAGCTTTAGTTTATCTGATTTAAAAAGAGAAATTATTCTTGGCATCAATTATAAGTGGTTTGAGGCATGTTACGGACTCCTTGTTTTTGAAAATTGAATCTTGCCCCATGTCTTGAAGAGCCGAAAAAGTGGAATTACACCATCCAAAGTCGGTTTAATGACTGGTCCCCCAAGAATACAAGTATGTACCATCCGTTAAAGCGGCTAATAAATCTCTTTGCACTGAAAGCGCCTCATAATTGAGGCGCCTTCATAAAGTTAAAGGTGGGCAAAGGGCGGCCAGCAACCTTAGGATTATTGACTGTTGGTGGTGAATGAAATATTTTCTACATGTTCTCCTACAAAGAAGCCTGCCATATCGGATGTTTTATACCATCCCGGCTTACCAGGCATGTGATCGCTGATTACTTTCCCGTTGATCATGAGGTTGACAAAACAGATGTTTTTTACTTTATGCTGATCATCGTACCCCGCAATAATCGATGTCAACGCATTGTTACCATTATAGCTGATGTTTTTAAATACCACATTCTCGATTCCTCGTCCCGGCGAGGTGCAGTATTTCTTATTGAAAAAGACGCGTAAATTCACGAGTTGTCCATGCCGGAAATCTTCTATCCGGATATTCTCAAAGTGCACATTTCGGATGAGGTTACTGTCTCCTGCATTTAGGCTTAAACAGCCCTGGTAATCATATTGCACTTCCATATGATCAAGAATATCAATATTTATATAGTTGAGTTGCTCCAGAACGTCCGGATTGGGCGTGTTGCCGTGAGTTCCTACCAGGATAGGATGAGCGACGTCAGCCCATAACGTTGAATTTTGCATAGTAACATTTCTGCAGCCTCCGGTAAATTCACCACGGGTACCATACACGGTAGTACAATCGTCAGAGGTTCGATTAAATACGCCATCAAACAATATATTATTGCTGGATACCACGTTCATGCCATCGCCCCATTTATAGTAGCTGATTGCCTTTACGTTTCGGATAATCACATTTTCCGAGCCCCCGGTAAAACATTGTGAGCAAATAACTCCGTCAATCATCACATTTTTAGAAAAGGCTATTCTTACACCTCTGGACGGCGCTTGCTCGATGATCCCTCTTCCTAAAACCTTCACATCTGATGCATGCTGAATCAAAATCCGTCCTTTCAAAATCGCCCCTCCGGCCAGATAAACGATTTTTCCGGAGGTGACCATTAATTCTCCGCCTGGAACTTCGTGAATCCCAGGGCCATAATAAATTACGTTAGGATCCTTCGGGTCGGGAACGAAGTCTTCCACGCAATTCGCAAACAATTGCAAATTATGAAAGATATCACCGTTCACTTCAATCGATAGATTTGCAGGCTTTGATAGTTTGAAAAAGATCGTGTGCCCTTTTAATTGATGTTTAATATCATAAGACAACGGTCTTACTTTTGCCGCATTAACAGGTCCTTTGTTATAGGTAACTGATACTTCTACCTCACCAGCAAAGTCAAAATATGCCAGGGAGGAATTTTGCTCCTGGTGGGTCGTGCTAACAACCCGGTCAACTTTGATAAGATATTCGGGAAGGTCCTGCCATTTTCCACCTGGTTGACGGACTTGAACGATGAAATCGTCGTTTTGAACCGCTCCGGTTGGTGCCGGATAAGCTTTAAGCTGATTTTGAATTTTCTCTGCCCGAACTGGAGTGATTATAATAAAAAAGCAAAGTGAAATAATCGGGGAAAGCGAAAGGCGAATTATTCTTTTAATGGTTGTCATGTAAAGTGTATAGCTTTTATACTAACTAAGACGAGTAATTTCTTTCCGGATACTCATGGAATATGTACAGAATCATTCGCATTCTCGATCGTGATCTGTCTATGGGTCAGATCTTGGAAGAATTTGTCTTATTCAGAGCAAAGGAGTAGTCGTCAACCTACCAAACCGGTAGCTCAGTGATATTTCATGGGTGGCATTGTTAAAGCCCCCCAGGTTGGCAGATGAGGTGCCTAACTGGTAGCTGTAACCTACATGAAAGGCATTAATATTTAAAGTAAGAATCCCCGCCATTGTCTTATCGGTACGGTAGTTGATGCCCAGCCCCAATGTCTCTTTTATATACATTGTACCGGATACATCCGCAACAAGCGGCACACCCTTTGCGTAGGCAACCAATGTTGCCGGTTTAAATTTGATATCCTCGTTGATATTGGTCAGCAATGCCCCCGAAAAGTAATAATGGCTCCTGAAATTGGAATTGCTTTGTATAGATGCGGTACCCAAACTGGTTATGGTAAGCTCGGGTGCCGAGATCCCCAGGTAATACCAGCCGGTATAATAGATCACTCCAAATCCAATATTGGGTTTGGTGCCCCTTACATCATTCCTAAAGGTTGGGTCTGAAGAATCCAATGCAGAATAATTGGCTGCATAGCTCCGTACACCCGCATTGAGCGACACGGCTAAATAGCTCTCTGAATTTAACTGGACCCCTTTTGCAAAATAGGCATTTACTTCGGTTTGATGTTCAATGGCCAACTGGTTATTAAATATGATCAATCCTGCTGCACCATCAATCGATTCGATGGGCAGGTTCCCGTTGATGAGGTAGGTTACCGGCGCCCCGTCTATCCCTACCCATTGCTTGCGTGCCAGGGTATGAAT
>NZ_JBFUKF010000381.1:0-8307 GCF_056400985.1 Mucilaginibacter sp. P4_G9
GATTTTCTTAAGTCTCCTCAACCGGAAGAGATTATTCGCAACAGTTAATCATATAATAATGGCGTTTATGTACGCTTCGCCATTAAGGAGGGGCTTGTTGCTGTTATTTCCCTACCTTTGCGGCTTTAAATAGCAATAATTGAAGACTACTTATACTAAATTAGAAGGATTTTCTTAAGTCTCCTCAACCGGAAGAGATTATTCGCAACAGTTAATCATATAATAATGGCGTTTATGTACGCTTCGCCATTAAGGAGGGGCTTGTTGCTGTTATTTCCCTACCTTTGCGGCTTTAAATAGCAATAATTGAAGACTACTTATACTAAATTAGAAGAATTTGCCGAAGGTCAGCTTTTGCTGGTTAATAAGCCTTATAACTGGACGAGCTTTGATGTGGTGGGCAAAATCCGCAATTCGTTTAAGCCGCTTAAGTTAAAGGTTGGTCATGCAGGCACGCTTGATCCGCTCGCTACCGGCCTGCTCATCATCTGTACTGGTAAAATGACCAAGCAGATTGATACTTTCCAGGCCGAAGAAAAGGAATACACTGGCACTATGGTGCTTGGCGCAACCACGCCATCATACGATTTGGAAACGGACGTCGATAATAAATTCGACATCAGCCAACTTACCGGGGAACAGCTGCGTAATAACTGCGAACGGTTTATCGGGGATATTCAGCAATATCCACCCGCGCATTCGGCTATAAAAATTGATGGCGAACGTTTATACGAAAAGGCCCGCCGGGGTGAGGAAGTTGAATTGCGCCTGCGTAACGTAACCATCAGCGCGTTTGAGCTAACCCGCATTGAATTGCCGGAAGTTGATTTCAGGGTGGTGTGCAGTAAAGGGACCTACATCCGTTCGCTGGTGAACGATTTTGGAGCAGCTTTGAATAACGGGGCTTATTTATCCAAATTAAGGCGTACACGGAGCGGAAATTACCGGGTAGATGATGCATGGGAAGTGATGGAACTGGTAAATATGATCAGAACTTTAAAAGCGCCGGTTGAGCAGGTAGATGATAAGGGTTGATCATTAACCATTTCCCGGTCAAAATATTATGCCGGGTATAGCCGGGTGAACTAAAAAACTAAATTTGCGTTTTTACTCATAAAATGAGGATATATCACAATATTGATGAATTTACAGCGATAAAAAACGCAGTTGTCACCATCGGTACATTTGATGGGGTACATATTGGCCATCGCAAAATTATTGCAGGTATAAAAGAACTTGCCAGCGAGATCAATGGCGAAACTGTTATTCTTACCTTCTTTCCACATCCACGGATGATATTGCATCCCGAGGACGAAAGTTTGAAGCTGATAACCACTATTACCGAAAAAGCCCAGCTGATGGAGCAATTGGGTGTAGATCATTTGATCATCACTCCATTTTCAAGAGATTTTAGTAACCAAACTGCCGAAGGCTACATCCGTGATGTGCTGGTAAACAAGATCGGTACAAAAAAAATAGTGATAGGATACGATCATCGCTTTGGTAAAGACCGGCTGGGTGGCCTGGATGATCTGCTAAAACTTGGTCCGGTTTACGGGTTTGATGTTGTAGAGATCCCTGAGCAGGATATCAATGAGGTAGCCATTAGCTCAACCCGCATCAGAACGGCGCTGTTAAACGGGCAGATCGACCTGGCAAATGCCTTTTTAGGTTACCCTTTCTTTATTACCGGTAAAGTGATCCGCGGCGACCAGATAGGCAGACAATTAGGTTACCCAACAGCCAATATCGTAGTAGAAGAAAAATATAAACTCATCCCATCCGATGGAATCTTTGCCGTAACTGTAAATATTGCAGGCGAAACCTACAAAGGCATGGCCTATATTGGCAGCCGCCCAACGGTAAATGGCCTTACCCGTAATATCGAGGTAAACATATTTGATTTTGATCGGGAGATCTACAATCAGCCCATCAAAATGGAATTTCATCACTATGTTCGCGGGGATGTGAAGTTTGCATCGCTGGATGAACTTAAGGTGCAGTTAGGGCAGGATAAAGTGGATGTGCTGGCACTGCTTTAGTCTCATCCCACTCCTCTCTAAAAGCGAAGGCTTAATAAAACAAGGTCCAATAGGCTTCTGAAAAATTAAAGTCTCACCAACCCGGGGGAGATTATTCGCTATGTAATTAATTAATTGATATTGATGCCAATGAAGCTTCGCCGTTTAGAGGGGGTTTCGTACCTTTGCCTGTCAATATGGCTCTAATTGTCGCCGTGGCGTAATTATTGAGTTTGTAGGATCATATCAAAATAATATGTTAGATTTTATCAGTAAGCTTTTTGGAAGCAAATCAGAACGGGATGTAAAAAGTATTAAGCCGATAGTTGAAAAAGTAAAGGCTGAATTTGCAAAACTCGATAACATCAGTAATGATGAGCTTAGAGCTAAAACAATAGGTTTTAAACAAACCATCGCCGAAGGCCTTTCAGGCATCGACAGCGAGATTCAGGCTATAAAAGATCGTACCGAAAACGAACTTGATATGGATGTAGCCGAAAAAGTTGATCTGTATACTCAACTTGATAAGCTGGAAAAAGACCGTAACAAAGAACTGGAAGACATATTGATCAATATATTGCCAGAAGCTTTCGCGGTTGTAAAAGAAACTGCTAAGCGCTTTTCTGAAAATAAAACCATTGAAGTTACTGCAACCGAGTTTGATCGTAATCTTGCCGCACAAAAAAGCAATGTTACTATAAAAGGCGAAAAAGCATTTCACGCAAGTACTTGGCTTGCTGCTGGTAACGAGGTTACCTGGAATATGGTTCATTACGATGTGCAGCTTATAGGTGGTATAGTTTTGCACCAGGGTAAAATATCTGAAATGGCAACAGGTGAAGGTAAAACGCTGGTAGCTACACTGCCTGCTTACCTGAACGCATTGGCTGGACAGGGAGTACACATCGTAACAGTGAATGACTATTTGGCACGCAGGGATAGTGAGTGGATGGGCCCTTTATATGAGTTCCACGGTTTATCAGTTGATTGTATTGATAAACATGAGCCAAATTCTGAAGAACGCCGTGCTGCTTATCTTGCAGATATTACTTTTGGTACTAACAATGAGTTTGGTTTTGATTACCTGCGTGACAACATGACACGTAGCCCCGAAGAGTTGGTACAACGCAAACTGCATTATGCAATGGTGGATGAGGTCGATTCAGTTTTAATTGATGATGCCCGTACACCTTTAATTATATCTGGCCCTATCCCCCGTGGTGATGAGCATGAGTTTTATGAACTTAAACCACGTATTGAACGTTTGGTTAACGCACAAAAAGCTTATGTAAACACCGTATTGAACGAGGCCAAAAAAGCGATTAATGATGGTAATACCGATGCAGAGGGTGGTGGTTTGGCTTTATTGCGGGCCTACAGGGGATTACCCAAAAGTAAGGCGCTTATAAAATTTTTAAGTGAAGGCGGAAACAGAAGTACCCTGCAAAAGGTAGAGAACCACTATATGCAGGATCAGGGTAAGGATATGCCTAAGGTAGATGCCGAACTGTTCTTTGTTATCGACGAAAAAAACAACCAGGTTGAACTTGCCGAAAAAGGTATCGAACTGATCACCTCATCCGGCGAGGATCCACATTTCTTTGTGATGCCTGATGTAGGCACCGAAATTGCTGAGATTGAAAAATCAACCCTGAGCACCGAAGAAAAAATTGCCCGTAAGGATGAGCTGATGCGCGATTTCTCTATCAAATCTGAACGGATCCACTCCACTCGGTTAACCAATTATTAAAGGCTTATACCTTGTTTGAAAAGGATACCGAATACATTTTGGACGAAGGCAAGGTGAAAATTGTTGATGAGCAAACAGGCCGTGTATTGGATGGTCGCCGCTACTCCGATGGTTTACACCAGGCAATTGAAGCTAAAGAAAATGTGAAGGTAGAGGACGCCACGCAAACATTTGCAACAGTTACGCTGCAAAACTACTTTAGAATGTACCACAAGCTTTGCGGTATGACGGGTACTGCCGTTACCGAAGCCGGTGAGTTCTGGGAAATATACAAATTGGATGTGGTAGAGATACCAACCAATACCCCTGCAAGCCGCGAAGACAGGCAGGATTTGGTATACCGTACCATCCGGGAAAAATATAATGCCGTTGCCGATGAAATTGTGAAACTAACACAAGCCGGCCGCCCGGTACTGGTGGGTACTACATCGGTAGAAATTTCTGAGTTATTAAGCCGTATGCTTAAGCTGCGCGGTATTAAACATAACGTACTGAATGCCAAAATGCACCAGAAAGAGGCCGATATTGTGGCCGAAGCCGGCCAGGCTGGTACAGTAACCATTGCTACCAACATGGCTGGTCGTGGTACGGATATTAAGCTGGGTGCAGGTGTACAGGCAGCAGGCGGTTTGGCAATTGTAGGTACCGAACGCCATGAATCCCGCCGTGTTGACAGGCAGTTACGTGGTCGTGCCGGTAGGCAGGGTGATCCGGGTTCTTCACAGTTCTTTGTGTCACTGGAGGATAACCTGATGCGTTTATTCGGATCTGAAAGGATCTCAAACCTGATGGTACGTATGGGTATCGAAGAGGGCGAAGTTATTCAGCATTCCATGATCTCTAAATCCATTGAACGTGCGCAAAAAAAGGTAGAAGAAAATAACTTTGGTATTCGTAAACGTTTGCTGGAATATGATGATGTGATGAACTCACAGCGTACCGTTGTTTACACCAAACGTAAAAATGCTTTATTTGGCGAACGTTTGGATGTTGATTTGAGCAACACCATTTTTGATGTGGTTGAGGATATCACTACCGAATATAAGGAGGCTAACAATTACGAAGGCTTCACTTTAGAAATGATCCGCCTGTTCTCTGTTGATGTGGAGATTGATGCTGATAAATTTGGCGCCAATTCTATCAATGCCCTGGTTGATCACAGCTTCCAAACGGTGATGGATTTTTACAAACGTAAGGGGGATGCCGTTTCTGCACAGGCTTATCCTGTATTAAAAGACGTTTATGATACCCGCGGCCAGTATGTAGAAAACATTGTGGTTCCGTTTAGCGATGGTATCCATGGTATCCAGGTTTCTGTTCCGCTTAAAAAAGCGGTTGATAACAAAGGGCATGAAGTGTTTAAATCATTTGAGAAGAACGTTACCCTTTACCTGATTGATGACGCCTGGAAAGAGCATTTGCGAGAAATGGATGAGTTAAAACAATCTGTACAGAACGCAGTTTATGAGCAGAAGGATCCATTATTGGTTTATAAGTTTGAAGCTTTTGAACTGTTCCGCGGCATGTTGGCCAACGTGAATAAAGAGATTGTTAGCTTCCTGTTCCGCGGTGGTATCCCGGTTCAGCAACAAGCAGAAGAGGTGAAAGAAGCAAAACCGCAACCAAAGCTTGATCTGCGTAAAATGAAAACCACCAAAGCCGAGTTGGTAAACGAAGTTAACGGCATCCCGATGGATGATTTTCGTGAACAGCAGAAAGCTACACCTGTAAGGGTTGAGCAAAAAATTGGCCGTAACGACCCTTGCCCTTGTGGTAGCGGTAAAAAATATAAAAACTGCCACGGCGTAGGGCAGAATTAAGAAGCCCCATCCAGCCTCCCCTTAAGGGGAGGAGGAAAAAAAGAATAACAACACCACGTCATTGCGAGGTACGAAGCAATCCCTAACTATGCAGATCCGCTCTGTAAATCGGGGATTGCTTCGTTCCTCGCAATGACGGTTTCTAATTATAGTAACCATGAAAAAAGCAGTATTTGATCAAAAAGCTAAAACAGCCTTCATCAAATTCTGCTTTTTTTTTATACTGATAATTGCCTCCTGCCAAACTTTTGCGCAAACCCGTGGGAAGGTTGAGGTGGTAAAAGACCCGCTCGTTGATACGTTGATAGCCAGGCGCTTTACTTTAAATAAAGAAACCGGTGTAGCGCCCGGGGTAGCATCGTCTTATGGTTACCGGGTGCAGTTCTTCAGCGGATCGAGTCGGCAGGAAGCTTACAGCGCGCAGGCCAGGCTGCAACGGGAATACCCCGAACTGCGTACCTATATCCTGTACAGCGAACCTAATTTTAAAGTTCGCGCTGGTGATTTCAGAACACGCCTGGAAGCCCAAAAACTGATGCAGGAACTCCGGGCCTCGTTTCCGAGCCTGTTTATCATATCCGAAAAAATAAATCTACCTAAAGCTGATGCCAACGATGATTAAAGAAAAAATACAGGACCTGTCTCAAAAAATATTTGATGATGTGGTAGCTAACCGCCGCCACCTGCATGCCAACCCCGAACTATCTTTCCATGAGTTGCAAACCTCTGTTTTTGTAGCCAATAAGCTGGAAGAGCTGGGTTTGGAGTACCACAAGATGGCTGATACCGGATTGGTAGCCCTGATAAAAGGCGACCTGCCATCTGATAAAGTAGTGGCCCTGCGCGCCGATATGGATGCTTTGCCAATTACCGAAGCTAATGATGTGCCTTACAAATCAAAAAACGTTGGGGTAATGCACGCCTGCGGTCATGATGCGCATACCTCATCATTGTTAGGTACTGCCCGTATTTTAACCGAACTAAAAAGCCAGTTTGGTGGAACAATTAAGTTGATATTTCAACCGGCCGAAGAGAAACTTCCCGGCGGCGCCAGTTTGATGATAAAAGAAGGCGTACTGGAAAATCCAAAACCACAGGCCGTATTAGGTCAGCATGTGATGCCTTTGATAGAGGCGGGTAAGGTGGGGTTCCGTGCCGGCAAATACATGGCCTCAACTGATGAGTTGTATGTTACTGTTAAAGGTAAAGGCGGTCACGGTGCCCAGCCACAACAAAATATCGACCCGGTAATTATTACAGCCCATATACTAACCGCCCTRCAACAGGTGGTAAGCCGCTTTGCCGATCCTAAGAGCCCTTCGGTATTGTCATTTGGTAAAGTAATTGCCAACGGTGCTACCAACGTGATCCCTAATGAGGTTTACCTGGAAGGAACTTTTCGCACCATGGACGAAAAATGGCGGGAAGAAGCCCACAAGCGTATGAAAAAAATGGCCGAAGGCATTGCCGAAAGCATGGGCGGCAGCTGCGATTTTAATATTATGCGCGGTTATCCGTTCCTGATCAACGAAGAAGTATTAACCCATGCCACCCGCGGCCACGCCGAGGATTACTTAGGTAAAGAGAATGTACTCGATTTGGATATCTGGATGGCTGCCGAAGATTTTGCCTACTACTCACAGGCGGCAGATAGTTGCTTTTACCGCTTAGGGACCCGCAACGAGGCACGTGGTATCACCTCATCGGTACACACACCTACCTTTGATGTAGAGGAAGACGCTTTTAAGATAAGTACAGGCTTAATGGCCTACCTGGCTATTAAGCAGCTGGGGAATTAACATCGGACTTCAAAATAACAGGCGTCATGCCATCTGCCAACTGGTCGGATCAACATCCCATGAGCAAGATGTGTGGCATTAAGTCGCCCCGGGGGCCTGTGGGATCCTGAAACAAGTTCAGGATGACTTTGCGTTTTAAATATTATAACGGGTTCTACTGGTAGAATGTCAATAGTGCAATGAAGAAATTATTATTAGTGTGTGCTTTCACAATTATCAGCAGCGTAACCTTTGGCCAGCAAATTAACCGTTTTAACCCCGATACTATCCGCACCATTGTTATAGATTCGCTGGTTGATATTCGTTCACATAAATTAAACGCGCAGGATTTTATAGATGCCGTAATGGCCGATACCAGTTTTTATAAGGCTTTTCAGAACATGAAAACCTATGCCTTTACTGCCGAGAACCGCATTTACACCTACGATAAAAAAAACAAAGTTGATGGTAAAGTTTACCGCAAACTACGCCATAGTAACGGTGTTGGTCAGCATAAAATAGAATATTTTGCCAAACAGGATAGTGGTTCTGTTTATAAAAAGAATGGCAAGTACCAGCTGTACACGGTAGAAATGTTCGACTTTATTTTCCAGAATGCCTATAACTCCGATTTTGTTAAGGGGGATGCGCTGCCGGGTTCGGGCGGTAAGAACGAGAGCTATAAGGATAAACTGAAAACACTGATATTCACGCCCGGCCGCAAGGTAAAAGGAATTCCGTTTATTGGTAGTAAGACAGAGATATTTTCCAAAGATATGTGCGAGTTTTACTACTATGAATTTGCCCGCGGCAAGTACCTGGATACTATACCTGTTTATCGTTTTAAGGTAAGATGTAAACCAAGTACATCGGATGGTGATACTATGATCAAGGAAATGACCACCATTTTTGATGAACGCTAATTTGAAATCCTTGGC
>NZ_JBFUKF010000382.1:0-4724 GCF_056400985.1 Mucilaginibacter sp. P4_G9
GGATCAGTTTGTCCTTACAATTTGAATGTAAGGTTGAATTGGGTATAGCTGTTTTTACCTGCAACGAGTTAAAAAGTAAAATAGAAATAGAAAAGCAAAATTCTTTGGTAAGGGAAGGCTACCAGACGCTGTCTTTATCTGGCTTTCTTTTTTAATAATTAAGCTTTCACATCCTATTAATAGCAATTTAACATTCCCTAAAACTTTTAACTGTATTTATTGTCCCCTATCTGTACCTTTTTTTCATTTGGGACAGTATGACAACCAAAAACAATCGGCCTGAAAATAATACCGCCAAAGAAGAACTTTCCTATATTCAAAAAGTATGGCATACAGTAGCCATTGTTGCACTTTTGGTTGTTGTGATCTTGATTGCACGTGTTGCCTTCAATGTATTGTTGATGGTGCTTGCCGGAATCCTGATCTCTGTTTATTTTCACGGGTTTGGTGACCTGATTCAACGGAAAACAAATTGGAAGCGCCGCATTTGCATGGCAATTTCCATAGGTGGCACCTTCGCAATATTAGCAGTGCTTTTTTGGATCATGGGCACTAAGATCTCAAACCAGGTGGCTATTTTAAGCGATACACTCCCCCATACCATCAGCAACGCTAAAATAAAAATGGCCGAAACATCAATAGGCAAAAAGATCCTGGAATACCTTTCAGATGATAATTCAGATGCATTAATGACTACAGCAAAATCGTTCTTCAATACAAGTTTTGGTGTTTTGGGCAATCTTTATATTATTTTGTTCCTCGCTATATTTTTCACCTCCGATCCTAATTTATATAWAGATGGTTTAATAAAGCTGGTACCAGACAGCAGGAAACCACTTGCTCACCAGGTAATTGATCGCATCAGCTACGCCCTTAAAGGCTGGTTAAAAGGGATGATGTTAGCTATGATACTGGTTTTTATTTTGCTCTCGATAGGTTTAGGTATCATGAGCATCCCGGTAGCTCTTGTTCTGGCCCTGCTTACTGCCCTGCTCAAGCTTATTCCAAACTTTGGTTCATTGGCAGCCATGATCCCCGGAGTGTTACTTGCTTTAACCATAAGTACAAATACAGCAATTATTGTGGCCTTAATTTACATTGTAACGCAAACTGTTGTAAGTAATATTGTAACCCCAATAATTCAGAATAAAATGATTAACCTGCCACCTGCTTTAACCATACTTGCACAGGTACTTATGGGTACATTATCGGGGGTTTTAGGTATTATCCTGGCAGTGCCCTTACTGGCAATTGTTATGATTTTAGTTGATGAGCTATATGTGAAGAAGATGAACGATACTGGCGTTGTATAAAACATTACCCAACAAAAAAATCCCGGACCATTGCCCGGGATCTCTTATATTATCCAAACGTAAATTTTAATTATACGCCCAGGTCCTTCATAATAGAATCAATTTTAGCTTCCAGTTGCTTATCGGTTTCCGCGTAGGCTGCTTTATTAGCCAGTTTACCGTTAACACTGCAATAGAACTTAATCTTAGGTTCGGTACCAGATGGACGGGCAGAAATAATACTCCCATCAGCGGTAATAAACTGCAGAACATCCGATGTTGGCAATTCAATAGCCGATGTGGTATTGGTGTTGAGGTCGGTTTCAATCCTGTTTTCGTAGTCTTTCAAAGTAATAACCTTTGAACCGCCCAACGTAGCCGGAGGATTATCCCTGAACTTTTCCATCATAGCTTTAATCTCTTCGGCGCCGGTTTTACCCTTTTTGGTGATCGATATAAGTTTTTCCTTGTAAAAACCATATTTAACATATGTATCTAACAATGCTTCAAACAGGCTGCTGCCTTTATCTTTATAATAAGCGGTCATTTCGGCAATAAAAGCGCATGATATTATCGCGTCTTTATCCCTTACCAGTTCGCCAATTAAATAACCGTAGCTTTCTTCGCCACCACCAATAAAGGTTTGTTTACCTTCAAACTTAGTCATTAACTCGCCTATGTATTTAAAACCGGTTAAGGTATTATAATAGGTTACGTTTTTGGCTTTGGCTATTTCTTCAATCAGGTTTGAAGTTACGATGGTTTTAACAATGTATTCCTTACCGGTGAGCTTACCTTTTTCTTCCCAGGCGCTTAGCAGGTAATTAATAAGCATACTGCCGGTTTGGTTACCGTTTAGCAGGATGAATTCATTATCGGTATTTTTTACGGCGATACCCACACGGTCGGCATCAGGATCGGTTGCCAGTACCAGGTCGGCATCAACTTCCTGCGCCTTTTTTAGCGCAAGTGTTAAAGCTTCCTTTTCTTCGGGATTTGGATAAATTACTGTAGGGAAGTTTCCATCAGGAGTGATTTGTTCATTAACCAATATCACATTCTCAAAACCAAACCGCTCCAATGCCTGTGGCACCAAAGTAATACCGGTACCGTGGATGGGCGAATAAACAATCTTAAGATCCTTTTGGCGCTGTATAGCTTCTGGTGACACAGAAAGCTTCGTGATCTCGTCTAAATAAAGGTTATCTATCTCCTCGCCTATTTCTTCGATATTGGCATCAACGCGATTAAATTTGATTTCATCAATGCTGGCAATTTTAGCAACCTCGTCCATTACAGCCTTATCATGCGGCGATACAAACTGGCCGCCATCAGCACCATAGGCTTTGTACCCGTTATACTCTTTAGGGTTATGAGAGGCCGTTAACATTACCCCGCTTTTGCAACCAAAATGGCGTACAGCAAAAGAAAGTTCAGGTGTTGGGCGCAGCGCTTTAAAGAAATAAACATGAATATCATTTGCCGAAAAAACTTCAGCAGTTATATTCGAGAACAGATCGGCATTGTTGCGGCTATCGTGGGCTATGGCTACTTTAACTTTTTCGCCCGGATATGTTTTTTTAAGGTAATTGGCTAAGCCCTGCGTAGCAGCGCCAATGGTGTATTTATTGATACGGTTTGAACCCGGTCCCATTGTTCCGCGCAAACCGCCGGTTCCAAACTCCAGGTCGCGGTAAAACGAATCTGTTAACTCGGTATACGCCTTTTGATCAAGCAACGCCTGAATTTCCTGTTTAACATCAGCGTCATAATTTCCCTGAAGCCAGGTATTCACTTTTTGAAGAATAGATGGGTCTAAGTCCTGCATTTTTTAAATAGATTATGGGTAAACATGTAGTGTAACAAATATGATAATAAAATGTGTGTTTAAAAATGAGATCGAAAAATCTATTGCATTTAAAGCACCGGCATTATTTAACCTGGCTAAATGTAAGATTTTCTTCAATTATCTGTCATTATAAAAAATTTCCTTCTTGTTATTTTTTTAATAAATTTCATTCCTGCTGTTTGTAAGTCAAGTGTCATCATCAGAAAAAACAAAGATTTATTTTGGAATGATCGTTTCAGTATTGTTATATTTGATCTGTCAAACAAAAACAACAACATTAAAAAATAAAACAATGAGTAATTTAACAAACAAAGTTGCCGTAGTTACAGGTGGTAATAGCGGTATTGGATATGCAACTGCCAAAGAATTAGCATCAAAAGGTGCCCGCGTGGTTATTACCGGCAGGAACGCCACAACAGTAAGCAAAGCAGCGGCAGAACTTGGTGTAACCGGCATCGTATCCGACCAGGCAAAGTTAAACCAGATTGATAATCTTGTAGCCGAAGTTAAAAACCAGTTTGGTAAAGTGGATATTCTTTTCCTGAATGCCGGCGTAGCCCTTTTTAGCCCGCTTGCATCAGCAACCGAAGAGCACTATGATACCATGATGAATTTAAATGTAAAAGGTGTTTACTTCACTGTTCAAAAATTCCTGCCCATTATTAATGATGGCGGTTCAATTATATTTAACGCATCGGTAAATGCAGCGTTAGGCGCACCGGATAGTAGTGTATACGCAGCAAGCAAAGCAGCCCTCCTGTCATTCACCAAAGTATTTGCCCGCGAGCTTGCTTCCCGCAAAATACGTGTTAATTCTGTATCTCCGGGCCCGGTTGAAACCCCGCTATATGGTAAACTTGGTTTAACTGAAGAAGAAGTTAATGGATTTGGTACAGTGTTGAGCCAAAGGGTACTATTAAACCGTTTTGGTAAATCAGAAGAAATAGCCAACGCAGTAAGATTCTTAGCCTCAGACGATGCATCATTTATTACCGGTACCGAGCTTACAGTTGATGGCGGTTTAACCGTAAATGCTATTATATATTAATCAGGCAGCTTAATAAAGCTTTAGTTTTTTACACCTATTTGGAACGATTGTTTCAAATAGGTAATTTTGCATAGGAGGAATTTATTATGGCCAGGAAAAAAGAATTTGATGAAGATAAGTTGCTCGATAAAGCGGTTAATTTATTTTGGGATAAAGGCTATCATGCCACATCCGCGCAGGATCTGGTAGATGGGTTGGGCATAAACCGTTCAAGCCTTTACAATACCTATACCGATAAAAAAACGCTTTTTACAAAATCATTAAGGCAATATCAGTCAAAAAATACAAATGCGGTGCTTTCAATGCTGAAAAATGCCGGTAATGCCGGAGAAGCAATAACACAGCTTCTGTATGCTGTTATTAAGGAAAGCGAAGAAGACACGCTTGCAAAAGGCTGCTTTATGGTGAATACTGCTGTTGAGTTATCCAGCCACGATAAAGAAATTGGTGATTTGGTGAATAAGAATAACCTGAGCGTGGAAGATGCCCTGGCCCAAATAATAGAAACAGGCCAGCACGATGGACAATTTAAAAC
>NZ_JBFUKF010000383.1:0-4707 GCF_056400985.1 Mucilaginibacter sp. P4_G9
GTGCTATACAACGTACGCGTGCCGGCTTAAAAGATCCTAAAAAACCAATTGGTTCATTTATTTTCTTAGGTCCTACAGGCGTTGGTAAAACCGAGCTTGCAAAAGAGCTTGCCCGTTTTATGTTTGATACCGAAGACGCGCTGATACAAATTGATATGAGCGAGTACATGGAGAAATTCGCGGTATCCCGTTTAGTTGGAGCGCCTCCGGGTTATGTGGGTTATGAAGAAGGCGGACAATTGACCGAAAAAGTACGTCGTAAACCATATGCTGTAATATTATTGGATGAGATTGAAAAAGCTCACCCAGATGTATTTAACATATTGTTGCAGGTATTGGATGAAGGCCAGTTAACTGATTCATTGGGCCGCAAGGTTGATTTCAGGAACACTATCATCATCATGACATCAAATATTGGCGCCCGCCAGCTGAAAGATTTTGGCCAGGGTGTAGGTTTCAGTACAAATGCAAAAACTTTACAGGCCGATACACACTCAAGAGGTGTTATCGAAAACGCTTTGAAACGTGCTTTTGCTCCTGAGTTCCTGAACCGTATTGATGATGTTATTGTGTTTAACTCGTTAGGTAAAGACGAGATCTTCAAGATCATCGATATTGAACTGGCATACCTGTTTAGCCGCGTTAATGCTTTAGGATACAAAATTGAGCTTACCGAAGCCGCCAAAGAGTTTATAGCCGAAAAAGGTTATGATTCGCAATTTGGTGCACGCCCGTTAAAACGTGCCATCCAGAAATATTTGGAAGATCCAATTGCCGAAGAGATTCTTAAAGGTGAACTAAGCGAAGGTGATATCATGAAGGTTGATTTCGATAAGGAAACAAACGAGATCAAGATCACCGACGAAAAAGGTGAAAGCAAAACTCCGACAAAAGAAGAGCAGAAATAATCGCTTACTTATTTAAAATTCAACCCCGTTTGCTTAGGCAGGCGGGGTTTTTTATTTTGCGCTTATAGTTATTTATCTTCGAGTCACTTATGTTTAGGTACCACCTATATTAGTTTTATATGGCTGTTAATAAAAGGATAATTTATAAGGGGCTTTTCATTGTTTCAATTGCGCTCAATATTATAACCATAGGTTATTTTATTAACAGGAAGATTTACTTTGGCTACATGCGCCGTCATCAATTTGAAAAACAAAAGTGGAACGCGCTGTTTAGCGCAAAAAGAGACCCCCGTGAAACTATATTCATTGGCACCAGTTTAACCGAGGGATTTGCGTTGAGGAGTAGCTTCAACAATATTCACCTTAAAAATATGGGCTTTGCCGGCGCCGAATCCGAGGATATTTTAAATAATCTGGAACGGATTATTGTAAGAAAACCATCAAAGATATTTTTAGAAGCAGGCATTAATGATGTACGAAATGGGCGGGATATGGAAATAGCCTATAAAAATTTTGTTAAAATATGTGTTATTACAAAAAGTAGCTCGCCGGCAACTAAACTATATGTTCAATCGGTTTTACCCACCTTAACGCCCAGGTTTAATTTACTGATAAAAGCATACAATACCAGGGTTTTAAAGTATTGCCGGCTCAATAATATTATATACATTAATATGTATGATAGTTTTATTAATGATGATATGCTAAATTCCCTTGCCACAACAGATGGCGTACACCTAACTCCTTATGGCTACTACTTATGGAGAAAGCAGCTTGAGCCATATGTAACACAATAAGCAGCCAATATTTTTGAAATAAAATAAATCAAAAAACGTTAAACCTTTTTAAATTATATTGTTCTTACAGTATATACAATCGAAACGTTATGAAAAAAATCTTGACTTTAATTTGCTGCACTGTTTTAATAGCGGCAACCTCATGTACTAAAAAGTATATCACCCCTGCCAACGTGACCGCATTTTACGATGTGCAAGGTACCAGCGGCTGGAAAGTTACAACAGATGACGAAGGGAATTTATCGTATTCATCAACACTGGGTAATTTGCCCGAACAGGATGGTTATGCTCAGGCCAATGGAGGTGTACTGGTTTATATTTCTTATGACGGAGGCACAACTTATGAAGCACTTCCCGAAACCTATAATGGCATAGCATATAGCTACACTTATTCGGTAGGTAAGGTTATTCTGTATGCCCAAAATTCTGATGGAAGCCAGCTAAGTGCAGCACCCACTTTGGATATTAAGGTAAAGGTTGTGTTGGTAGATTCAACGCCAGCTTAATCCCGAAATTATCTAATAAAAAAGGAGCCTTTGCATTTGCGAGGCTCCTTTTTTATGTAATTCTAAATTAGTTTAGCTTTCTGCTTTGTGCCTTTGGCTTTAAGCTATTTCCCCATCTGGTCAATAACAGYCTGTGTTACGCCGGTAAAGGAGAAGCCACCGTCGTGGAAAAGATTTTGCATCGTAACCATTTTGGTCAGATCGCTGAACATGGATACGCAGTAATCGGCACACTGGTCGGCATCGGCATTACCCAGTGGGCTCATTTTTTCGGCAAAATCAATAAAGCCGTCAAAGCCTTTCACGCCCGATCCGGCTGTGGTGCGGGTAGGGGATTGTGAAATAGTATTAACACGAACTTTTTTGCTCACACCGTACTCGTAACCAAAGTTACGGGCTATACTTTCCAATACCGCTTTATTATCGGCCATATCATTATAACCAGGGAAATAACGCTGCCCTGCTATATAACTTAAAGCCAATACAGATCCCCATTCATTAATGGCATCATGTTTCATAGCAGCCTGTAATATACGGTGCAGGCTTAGCGCCGAAATATCAAAGCCTTTATGCGTGAAATCGTAATTATTTTCGGGGTAAGGGATGTTTTTACGAACATTGATACTCATCCCGATAGAGTGCAGGATGAAATCAACACCACCGCCAAAGTGTTCTTTGGTTTTGGTGAAAAGGTTGTTGATATCATCATTGCTGGTAACATCAGCACCTATAATAGGGGCGTTGCACTCTTCTGCCAGTTTATTGAGTTCGCCCATGCGTAATGCGATAGGCGCATTTGATAATACAATTTCGGCACCTTCCTGTACTGCGCGCTGCGCTACTTTCCAGGCGATGGATTGCTCATTGAGGGCACCAAAAATGATACCTTTTTTGCCCTTTAATAAATTATAAGCCATGTTTTGAGTTTTCTGTAATTCGGGTAAAGTTATAATTATTTTTAATTAGTAGGCAGTTATCAGTTTGCGGTTATTGAAGAAAAAGTCATGCTGAATTTATTTCAGCATCTCACAAGTATAACGTACACAATGCAAAAGACCTGTCCTGTAGGATGCCGAAAGAAAATCAGCATGATTTGTTTGCGGTAACTGATAATTATCCGAGTAGTTCCCTTGCATTCTGCAAGGCGCTTTCACCCGGTTTATCACCGCTTAGCATTTTGGCAATTTCCAAAACACGTTCGTGGTTATCAATTTGTTTAATGCGGGTGTAGGTGGTTGCGGTACTATCGTCTTTATAAACAAAATAATGGTTTTTGCCCTTGCTGGCAATTTGAGGCAGGTGGGTAATTGTAATTACCTGCAGGTTATCGGCCAGGCGCTCCATAATCTGGCCCACTTTATTGGCTACCTCGCCGGATACCCCTGTATCTATCTCGTCAAAAATAATAGTAGGGAGCGCGGTATATTTTGCAATGATAGATTTGATGCTCAGCATCAGCCTGGAAAGCTCACCGCCCGATGCTACCTTGCTCATTTCGGCCAGCGCATGGCCTTTATTGGCCGAGAATAAAAAGCGGACCTGATCTACACCATCTTTGGTAAGTACGGCACCGCCTTGCAAATCAAAAGCTCCCCCTTTAGGGGGCTGGGGGGCCTGCGTTTGTTCAATTTTCAACGTCGAATTACCCATGCCCATTTCCGCAAGTGTATCAATCACCTGTTTTTCAATAGAAGGGATAACTTTTAGGCGGCTGGCTGTTAGCTTGGCTGCAAGTTTTTCAAGCTCAGCTTTGTCTGTGGCCAACTGTTTTTGCAGTTTTTCGATAGTTTCATCGCTGMATAAGGCCTGCCGGATCTTTTCCGACAGTTCATCCTGGATCTGCAGGAGTTCGGCATTGCTGTTTACACGATGCTTTTTTTGCAGGTTATATATCAAACTCAGGCGTGTATTAATTTCATCAACCCGGGCCTCATTAGTATGGGTTTTTTGTTCTATTTGCTCAACTTCGGCAGCTATATCTTTTAGTTCGATGATAGTACTGTTCAAACGCTGGTGCAATTCCTCAATTTGCGAATCGAATTTTTCAAGGGTGCCTAACTGTTGCCCCGCCTCACGTAGTTGAGAAAGTGCCGCCATTTCACTTTCCTGTATCAGGTAATAAGCACTATATAAGTTGCGCTTTATTTCCTCGGCATTATTTAATGCGTATAACTCTTTTTCCAGCGGCTCCTGCTCGTCAGCGCTAAGGCTAACTTTTTCTAACTCATCAAACTGGAACTGAAAGTAATCAAGATCTGCTTTGGCTTTATCACTTTCGGCTATTAATTGGGCAAGCTTGCCGGTGTCTTTTTTAAACGTGCGGTATTTATTCCGGTAATCATTCAGCAGGTCATCATGCCTGGCAACCGAATCAACCACCAGCAACTGAAATTCCGGGTCGTTGATCTCCAGTGTGGCATGTTGTGAGTGGATATCGATCAGTTTTTCGCCCAATTGTTTAAGCGCGGTAAGGTTAACCGGGGTATCGTTCACAAA